>NZ_CP036319.1:6985154-7182433 GCF_007752935.1 Crateriforma conspicua
CGGACCATCGGCGAGGCCAATTCCAACATCGCTTCGATCGTGTCAAATGAATCGAACAACGGTGGCTTGTCTTCCTGCAGATCGCGGTTGTACGCCAGCGGCAGATTTTTGACCAACAGCATCAACGTTTGCAGATTGCCCATCACCCGGGCGGACTTGCCACGGGTCAATTCCAGGGTGTCGGGATTGATCTTTTGCGGCATGATGCTGCTGCCGGTACAGAACGTTTGGGGCAACCGGATGAAATCAAATTCAACGGTGCTCCACAAAATCCACTCCTCCGCCCATCCGCTCAGGTGCAACGCGATGGTTGACAGCACAAACGCGGATTCGATCAAAAAATCACGATCGCTGCTGGTGTCCAAACTGTTGGCCGTCGGCGAATCAAACCCCAATGCCGCGGCGGTCTGATCACGATCGATCGGTAACGTGGTGCCGGCCACCGCGGCGACGCCCAGGCTGCACTGGTTCACCCGTCGGCGACAATCCGCGACGCGCTCGCGATCACGCGCAAACTTTTCGACATAAGCCAACCAATAATGCGGTGCCAAAACCGGTTGAGCACGCTGCAGGTGGGTGTAGGCGGGCAGGATACAGTCGAAATCCGCGTCGCATCGCGACAGAAACGCACGCTGTAAATCGGCCAGCAAAGCATCCACGCGATCCAGCGCGTCGCGAACCCACAGACGGGTGTCGGTGCTGACCTGGTCATTGCGACTACGGGCGGTGTGCAGCTTGCGTCCGACATCGCCCAGACGCTCAATCAAGGCCTGTTCGATGTGCATGTGGATGTCTTCCAGTTCGAAGCGAAACGGCATTTTGCCGGCTTCGATCTCCGCACCAATCTCCGTCAACGCATCCCGAATTTGCTGAAACTCCTGGGAGCTGATCAGACCGACGGTCGACAGCATTTCGGCATGCGCGATGCTGCCGCGAATGTCGTGACGGTAAAGACGCGAATCGAAACTGATGCTTTCGGCATAAGCTTCAAGACGTTGATCGGTGTCGGCGGCGAACACGCCGCTGCGCGATGGACTTGCCACTGGATTGACTGTTCCCAAGGTTCGGCCGGATGAATAATGTGGACTGCGACCAAGCAGTATGACCGCGACGCCCCCACACCCAAAGACCACGCGATGCGTTTGCCATCGATTCTGTTTTCTGTGACCTGCACGGCTTGGATGCTGGTGGCATCCGCCCCGACCGCCGTCGCGGTCGATATCCTGGCCACGGCCATCCCGGGGTCCCCGTTCGGCGTGGCCACCGTCGAAATCCCGTTGCCGGTCCCGGTCGTCGGCGAACCGTTGCCGCCGCTGACCGTCGACGAAGCATCCGGTCGGGTGTTTTACCCGATCGCCGAAGACACCCGAGTCGACACCGCCGTGCGGCCGTCCGATCGCCCCCTGCCGCCACAGGGGCGCGGCCGTTTGTTGGGACGCCTGGGCAACCTGATTCGTGAAATCGCCAGCGATGAAGAACCGCTGCAACAAACCGTCGCCCGGCGCGTGACGTTCTTGTTCAAAGGCGATGGTCCTCTGGTGATCACCCTGGCCGATTCGCGTGGCTCGATCGGAACCTATGACATCGTCCCGACCCCAGACCCGGCGACGCACGCGGCGATGCTGAACCAATGGTGGTCGGTCTACACCGACGCGGCCAAGCGACAAATTGATTCGGCCGACTATCCGACTTATGTGGAAGACTACCTGGTGGCCATGCTGGCCGGCCGATTGAATCTGCCGCTTCCCGATTGGTACTTGGCCGAAGACGATTCCGAAGCAGCGTTGACCGATACGTTGAAATTGATCGGCGGTGCCACCGATGTGGCGCAGCGAATTTATCGCGAAGCTGCCGCAGGAATGCGTGATACCACCGGCGGCGAGGACCAGACTTTACCCGCGCCGCCGGCATGGTTGCCACCCGACGTGCCACCGGGCACCGACGATGTGCCCACCGAACCGATCGCGGATCGTGTTCCGCCGGAATGTTTCTACATTCGCTATGGATCTTTCGCGAACTATCTGTGGTTCCGCGATCTGTCGGAAGAATACGGCGGCGACCTATCACGCATGATCACTCTGTCGGGGATTCAACAGCTGGGATCGCTGCAACTGGAAAAGCAGCTGCACCTACAGACCAACGAACTGTCACGGATGTTGGGGCCGACGGTCATCAAGGACCAAGCCCTGGTCGGCCGCGATCTGTTCCTGGGCGATGGCGCGACGATGGGTGTGCTGTTCGAACCGGTCAACACGTTCTTGCTGCGAACATCCATCAACCAAGACCGCACATCACTGGCCGCTTCGGACGACGCGGTCACGCTGACCGACGTCGACATCGCCGGCCAGAAAGCGACCCTGCTGCGCAGCGCGGACAATCAAATCCGGTCCTTCATGGTCGAATTCGACGGGTACATCTTCGTCACCAACAGTGAAACGTTGGCCCGGCGGTTTGTCGCAGTCGGCAAGTCGGGTGATTCCTTGGCACAGACACCGTCTTTCCGCTTCGCCCGCCAATTGATGCCTCTGACGCGTAACGACACGATCTTTGCCTATTTCTCCCCGTTGATGCTGCAGGGCCTGGTCGCACCGGACAACATGATCGAACTTCGACGCCGCATGCATGCCGAATCGGACATCGCTTTGGTGCACGTCGCTCGCCTTGCCGCGGCGGCCGAAGGCAGCCCCGCGCGATCGATTGCCCAGTTGACCGACGCCGGGTACTTGCCGGCGGGTTTTTCGAAACGGGCCGACGGCAGCAGCGTGTTCGAAATCGGCGACGACATCATGGACACCAAACGAGGCGCCCGTGGTTACTTTCTGCCGATCGCGGACGCATCGGTTGACAAGGTCACCGCAGAAGAAGCCCGCTGGTATGAACGGATCGCCGACGACTATTCGACACGCTTCCGGCAGCTTGATCCGATCATGGCCGGCATCCAGCGGACCAAACTGGAGGACGGATCGGGTAACGAACGCTTGACCGCGCACGTCGAAATCGCACCATGGAGCCCCGAAAAATACGGCACCATCGCCCAACAGCTCGGACCGCCGACCAACGTCGCGATGGATTTCGCCCCCGATGACATCGTCGCCGTGCAAGCCCACGTGGCCAGCGAATTGCTGGGGCCGCCCACGCATCTGTTCGTCGGCATCAAGGATTCGATTCCCCCGCAACCCGACGATTTTGATGGGCTGATCGCCACGTACCGGGCCTTGAAATCGCTGCCGGCTTACCTGGGTGCGTGGCCACAACCTGGCGCGCTCGATCGCCTGCCCTTGGGCCTGGGACGCGGCGTCCCGGTCAGCCCCGGGATGAGCCGATTGATCGGCGGCGTGTATCGCTATACCGGCGGTGGATTCAGCGTCCTCAGCTTCTATCCCGACTTGTTGCAAGCCAGTTTGCCACACATGGGAGCAATCGAAGTGGACGATCGCGCCCAAGTCCGCGCCCACATCGGCGACCTCAGCGAAAGCTTGTTGAAACACTGGGTCAACGACCAGCTGTATCAACGGGCCGCGGTCGGCAGCCAAAGTGGCGCCAATTTCCTGAACCTCCTCTCACGACAACTACGCGTTGCACCGGAGCAAGCGACACCGTCCGCCGAATTGATCTTGGGTGGTCCGTTACAGTGCCCGCTGGGCGGCCGGTACGAACATTCCCCCACGCATCACCAATGGGTCAGCACTCGTTGGAGCAACCGATCGGCCGCCGACACGATGCCCGACGACTACGTCGCCCCCATCATGCAATGGTTCCGTGGCGCCGACGCGAAGCTGACTCAGTACGACGATCGCGTGGTCGTCGACGCGGTGGTCGATGTGGCCCGCCAATGACCCGCAACCACCACCGGCGAATCAGCCAACGGTTGCCCAACAGCCGTTGAATCATTCGATCAATGATCGAAACCAGCGGGCCCCTACGACGCCGCGACGAACCTCGCATCCCGCTGACCAAAGCCCGCGCGATCCGCCAGCGCATCGGCCACCGCCTGGACCGGCCCCAGATAGTCGCCCACCACGAACGTCACGTCGCGATGACGTGCCTTTGCCTGATCGACTTGGCCCTGAATCGCTTCGTACAACCGCCCCATGAACAACAGGTGTGGCTGGACAATGATGCGTTGGGGACGCCGCACCGAAACGACGCGATCAATCACCTCGGGCAATCGTGGCTGCGCCATCGCGTAGAAAGCGGTATCAAAGGTCACATCCGGAAAGCGTCTTGCGACCACCTCGGTCAACACCCGCATGTCCGCTTGGGCACAAGAATCATGGCTGCCACGCCCGACCATGATCACCGCAGTTTCCGAATTCGGCGGGTCTTCATTTCCGACATCATTGGTACCGGAAACCGGTCGGTCCTGGCCGTTTCGGCCTGCGCGAATACCGCACTGTTCGATGCGGTGCGCGACCCAGCGAATCAGATCCGCCTGACGACTGATCGGTCCGCACTGGTCCCAGGTGATACCTGGGGTCTGCGACGCCGCCGCCGCAACCGCTTCGGGAATGTCTTGCTTGGCGTGCCCGGCGGCGAACAACAACAGCGGTGCGACGCGAACGTGGTCAACGCCTTGATCGACCAGACACTGCCATGCGTCTGAAATGGTCGGCGTCTGAAATTCCAGCAAAGCCTCGGCCACCGGCCGGGGTGCCATCCGTTGACGCACCAATTCGGCCAGCCGAAAAAATTCCTCGGTGCCCCGCTGGTCACGGGTACCGTGGCCGATCAGCAACAGACCGGCCGATTCATCGGCGCCGGAATTCTTATCCAAAGGGTTCAGCGGCAAAACGTTACTGGACCACCGACGAATCTTTGTAACCGGATTCGTCCAATCGGCTGATCGCCGCGGTGACGTCGAAACCGGGTTCATAGCTGACGACGACCTGGCGGTTGTCCAAGATGCCTTCCTCTTTTTGTGCATCCAATTCGACCGTCTTCACACCGTCGACGGACTCCAAAGCCTTTTTGACTTTGGGATAGCAATTGAATTCACAGTGCATGCCGGGGACGGCAACGGTCAGGGTGCCCGAATCGGTCATCACGGCCGGCTTGGCTTCCACGGCCGTCTCGGTGGCCTCTTGTTGCGGCGGCATGTTGGCGACCGCAATCATGATGCCCAGGGCGGCGACGGCGGCGACAGCGTACAGAACGGGACGCATGAATAACTCCGGATAAGCTGGGGAAGATAACCAAGATCGTTAAAAGGCGGCGTCACACAAAAAATCGTGGGCTTCAAAACGCCACCGCGATCCTTCTTCCACGATGACCATTTTTCCCCTGCAAGGCAAGGTTTTGGGTGTCGAAATCGCATCACTCTTGACCTGAACGGCCCGAATCGGCGATTCCTCGGCAGAACCGAGATTGAACTTGAGCGGAAACACGCGTTTGCCGCATTTTTTCCGATTTTGCCCCTTTGCCGAGCCCGCAATCCGATGCGAAGCCCCGCCGCCGCATGTCTGATTTGGTGCTGCCTGAATTCGATGCTGGCGGCCCAGACCGGGTACGGCCCGGTCGCGCCGGCGTATTCGCCGAGTGCTTTTACGACGACGGCCCAGCTGGACCCCTATGCGATGGTCGTCCCGACAGACTACATCGCATCGCCGATGGGTGCCTTTCCCGACGGGATCACCGACGGAATGTTGGTCCCCATGGCTAACGACCTGACCGGACGCTTTTCCGATCGGCTGTGGTTCAGCGCGGAATACCTGTATTGGCGTCCCGAAGGCATGCACACCCCCGCCCTGGCGACCACCAGCAGCACCGGGACACCGCAAAACGAAGCCGGCATTCTGGGCTTTCCCAACACGACCGTTCTGTTCGGCGGACGCAAGATCAACGACGACACCCAAGGCGGCTTTCGTTTGCGAGGCGGCATGTGGTGGACTCCGGCGGCCAACCTGGGAATCCAGTGGGAATACTTTGACTTGGCCGAACAAGGCGACGGCTTCGCGCGGTCCGCCAGCGGAACGACCATCCTGGCCCGCCCGTTTTTTGACACCACCAATGACCGCGAAACCGCCCAACTGATCGCCTTTCCCAATCTGGTCGAAGGACAACTGCGAATCGCCACCCACAGCAAGCTGCGCTCGTTTTCGCTCAGCGCCCGTGGCGGAATCTGTCCCCGGTGCGACGGTTTGTGCGCTTGCGGCCCCAGCGATCGGATGGACTGGATCGTCGGATATCGGTGCTTGAAGCTGAATGATGCGATTCGCTTCGAAGAAAATCTGAATTCTCTGGTCACCGCAACGCCGGGAACCATCGCGCTGAACGAATCGTTCGAATCCAGCAACAAGTTTGACGGGATTCAATTGGGATTCGTCCGGCGTGTCCATTACCGCAACGTTTGGGGCGAAACTCTGATGCGTGTCTCGGTGGGCCGCAACGAACAAACGGTCCAAATTTCGGGAACCAGTGATTTGACGGAATTCGGGGTCACCGAAAGCTTCACCGGCGGCTTGCTGGCCCAGCGCAGCAACATCGGCACGCACAGCCGCGATGAATTCGTGATGATCCCCGAACTGGGATTCACGCTGGGGTTCCGAGTGACCGATTGGTTGGATGCCACCCTGGGATACACGGTGCTGTATTTCCCAAATGTCGTTCGCGCCGGCGACCACATCGATACCGACGTGAATCCGAACTTGATCCCCGAAGAAACCGTACCACTGACAGGTTCGCTGCGGCCCCAGTTCTACTTCAACGAGACGGACTATTTCGCACACGGGCTAAGCATCGGTGGCGAAATTCGGTTCTAATTTCGACAACGGCGGAACTAGGCGTGGCGGGACGATCCGTGCGACCCGATTCGTCGCGATTCTTCTGCTTTGATGGTGAC
Organism: Crateriforma conspicua; assembly: GCF_007752935.1. NCBI lineage: Bacteria > Pseudomonadati > Planctomycetota > Planctomycetia > Pirellulales > Pirellulaceae > Crateriforma > Crateriforma conspicua. The sequence goes on from NZ_CP036319.1 coordinate 6,991,993, forward strand.
TGCCATGTCTGAATCCTTCTCACCGATCCGCGAAATTCTGGTCCCCATGGACTTCAGCGAATGCTCGGTGTCCGCGCTGAATTTTGCCAAGCGGTTGGCGTCTGCCTGCGACGCACGGTTGCACCTGCTGTATGTCGACGATGACCCGATCTTGATCCAAGAATGCACGGGCCAAAAGTTTCGTGACGAGCACGAAGACAAGATGGCGATGCGGTTCATCGAGCACCTGACCGCACAGGAACGCGAAACGTTTGACGTCCAATTGTCAGTGCGTCTGGGCACCGCCAGCCACGAAATCGTCAACTACGCCGAAGAACGCGACATCGACATGATCGTGATCGGTAACGTCGGACGATCGATGGTTTCCACCGTCTTGCTCGGCAGCGTGACCAGCCACGTCATCGCCGGTGCCAAATGCCCGGTCACGTCGGTCAAAGTCGGCCAAGGCTGATCGGACTGCAGGGCCCAAGCTTGATCGCGCTGCGGGGCCCAGGGCCGATCCGATCAGCGACACGTTTGCGGATCGACCACCGCCACCGGTCTTTCAAAAGGGTGGCGGTTTTCGCGGGACAGGCGGCTTGATTCTTTGGCCGCTTCCGAGGCGTTTCGTCGCTTTTGATCCCCCAGAGACTCCGATTTCCCCGACCCGGGTGGGGAATTGTCGAGAATTGGTGGGTGCCGATCGTAGACAATCTGGATTCCACACATCGCGCGATCTTGGGGTGCCGTTTGGGCAACCCGATCTGGGCGGGGCGATGATGCGGACCCCGAAGATGGTGCGAAAACCGTCCGACGACGCAACGTTCCCATGGCAAAGCCGGCGGATGCTGCGATTTGCCTCCTCCGAGCTTCCACTTTTCAGTGCCATGTGGTGCCCCCAAGTCATACCTGCCGGCCGACGAATCCGTCATAATGGCCGCGTGTTTGGCCGACACACCGCTCGCCACCGCCCCACCGGCTCCCACCACGCCCCACCGGCCCCATGGTGACGTGCTGCAACGCCCATGCTTTCGCACCACATCTTCGACCTGCGACTCTTCGTCCCCCGTCAAACGCTTGACGCCGCGCGAGGGACCCTTCATATTGTTAACTGTTGACAACCTGGCCGTTGTCGCCACTCATTGCTGAGGCTTTCATCATGGGCTCGCTTCCACGCACCATCCGCGAACAAGTCACCAACGAAATTCGCGATCAATTGGTCACGGGCCAGTTCCCCGCCGGCACCACGCTTCGCGAAACCGATCTGGCCGAACGCTTCGGCGTCAGCCGCGGTCCGATTCGCGATGCCTTTCTGCAATTGTCCAACGAAGGTTTTTTGACCTACCAGGCCAACCGCGGCGTCACCGTTCGGCACCCGCCGGATCCCGAGGACCGCGAATTGATCACGTCGCTTCGCAAGCAATTGGAAACGCACGTGATTCAAAAGGGTCTGGGCGATTTGACCGACGCCCAAATCACAAAGATCAAAGACGCCTTGGATCACTTGCAGTCGGCCTGTGAACAGGGTGACGTCGCCCGCATCGCGCGTCGCGATATCCAGTTCCATGAAGCCTTTTTGACCGCCTGCGGTGGCGAAGACCTTTTGCCCGCTTGGCGTCACCTGTGCTCGCGCATGTTGCTGACCTACACGCGTTTGACGGACTACATGAAAGTCTTTCACGAACACGTCGTGATTTTCGATGCACTTCAGGATCGCAAGAAAGCGGCGGCAATCACGGCCATCAAAGCCAACATCCGTTGATACCTTTGGCGGCAAATTCCCCCCACGGCCGCCGAAGCCCCACCTCCCCACGATTGACAGGCTTCTCCCATGGTCGAAGGAATCATTTGGGCTCTCTTTGCAGGCTTGATGCTGGGCCTGTATGCCCTGCCCGCCAAATTCACCAAAGGCTTCAAGGAAGAAAACACTTGGGGCCTGTTCTTCATGCTGACGATGTTCGTCGTCCCCATCCTGGCGACTTTTCTGATCATGAAAGGCGTCGGAAACATCTATGGTGCCGAAGACGTCCAAGCCGTTTTACCCAAGATGGTTGTGACCAGTGTCCTGTGGGGAATCGGCGTGATGATGTGGGGCAAAGCGATTCACCACATCGGTGTCTCGCTAGGGTTTTCCATCTTCATCGGCACCGTGATCTTGGTCGGATCACTGATGCCTTTCTTGGTCGAAGGTTTGCCGGAATCCAAAGTGTTCCTGACCATCATGGTCGGGTTGCTGTTCGTTCTGGCCGGCATCTTTGCCAACGGCAAAGCGGGCATCACCCGCGAAGCCGACGAAGCGGCGGCGAAATCAGAGTTACCCGAAGACGAAGACAGCGACAGCGAATCGGCTGACAAAAAATCGATGGCCGCCGGCATCCTGATCGCAATCGTCGGCGGGCTGCTGGCCACCGGATTTAGTTTCGCCAATGCAGTCGGACGACCGCCGCTGCACGCCGCCAGCCAGGCACAGGGCAACCCCGAATGGGTCACCGCGCTGGCCGTGATGTTTCCGATCTTTTTAAGCGGCGGGGTGATCATGGCGGGCTACTTTGCTTGGCAACTGACGCAAAAGAAAGCTTGGGGTGATTTTGCCGCGCCGTCGCTGGCCAAGAACTTTGTGCTGATCTTTGTCATGGCCGTTTTCCATTACGCGGCATCCGCCGTGTTCGCCTACGCGGCATTCAAGTTGGGCGCCGTTGGTAATACGGTCGGCTATGCCATCTTCAACACCGCCTGTGTCGTGACGGCCATCGTCAGCGGGATCGTGACGGGCGAATGGAAACTGGCTTCGTCGAAAGCCAAGAACTTGCTGTACGCCGGACTGACCTGCATGGTCATCGGCATCCTGATCATTTCGCTCGGCAACAAGTTCGCGACCGAAGAACCGGCCGCCGACGAAGTCGTTGCCAGTGAACGGTTGTCGGTCGAATCCACTTCCTGATTCGACGATTCGTCGCCCACATCCTTTGGTCCGTCAGGGGTCATTCGGTGACCCAGCGGACGCGGCGGAAATTTCAAACGACTCGATCGAACCCTCCGTGTTTGAACTGTCGACATTCAACAAAATCGTTTTCTCGTTCCCCTGTCTCGTCGCCTTCACTTTCTCCCCTCCCCCATTCCCCGCACGGCGGTCCAACGATGCAACTTAGCAAGTCGCCCTTCGGTACCTTCGAAAACCAACCCGTCGAACTTTGGACACTGGCCAATGATCATGGTGTGACGGTCAAGCTGATGACTTATGGTGGAACCGTCACCTCCATTCGCGTACCCGACGGATCGGGCAACATCGACGATATCGTCTGTGGCTTTGACACGTTGGACGGTTACTTCAGCGAAGAATACAAAACCAATTCGCCCTATTTTGGTTGTCTGGTCGGACGCTATGCCGCCCGCATCAAAGACGGACGCTTTGAATTGGATGGCAAGACCTATCAATTGGCGACCAACGACGGCCCCAATCATTTGCACGGTGGCGTTCGCGGCTTTGATAAACGCCTTTGGGACGTCATCGATACAACCGAAAGCACTGATGAAGTTTCTGTCACGTTGCAGTTGATCAGTCCCGATGGCGAAGAAAGCTATCCGGGCCGCTTGGATACCAAAGTTCAGTATCTGTTGAACAACGACAATGAACTTCGGATCCACTATCTAGCCGAAACCGATCAGGCGACCCCGGTGTCATTGACCAATCACACCTATTTCAATCTGAACGGATTCCGCGATACCGTTTTGGATCATGTCGTGCAATTGGACAGCCCACGTTACATGGTTCCCGACGACACGAACGTTCCGGTCGGTGATGAAGCCGACGTGGCGGGAACCGCCGCCGACTTCAATCAACCCAAACGCATCGGCGACGCGTTCGATGAATTGCCGATGGGTTTTGAACACTTTTATGTGTTCCCGTCCCACGACGGATCGCTGCGAACGATCGCATCAGTGAACGAACCTTCGACCGGTCGACGCTTGGAAGTCCAATCCACCGAACCGGGCACACTTTTCTACACGGGCCGCTACACCTCCGACGCACTGCGGCGTGAAAGTGGTGCCGCGTTCGGCCAGTTTCGTGCCTTCTGCTTGGAAACATCCAAGCTACCCAACGGCCCAAATTTGCCGTCGGCTCCGAAGTCCGTTCTGCAGCCGGGCGAAACCTACGATGAAACCACCGTTTACAAATTCGGCTGGTCATCCAACGCCTAACTTTCCCACGTCAATGCGTCCCTGTTCGAAACCATCGGCTGCATTGACGTCCCCTCATTTCCCCAATCAACACCTTACTTGGATCACTTGTGATGAAGTCCGCCCAGTATGTCGGCAATCGCAGCATCGACATCGGTGACAGTCAAAGCATTGCCCCCGGCCCCGGCGAAGCCCGCTTGGAAGTCGCCTATTGTGGAATTTGTGGCACCGACATTCACATCTTTCACGGTGCGATGGACCAGCGTGTGCAGATGCCTCAGATTATCGGCCACGAGGTGTCCGCGACGGTCGCCGAAGTCGGCCCTGACGTGTCCGATGTCCAGGTCGGACAGCGTGTTGCCGTTCGGCCGCTGAAATTTGGCCAACCGGCATCCTTCGACAAAGGACATGCGCACGTCGGCAAGAACTTGAAGTTCATCGGCATCGACATGCCCGGCGGAATGCAGTCGTCTTGGACCGTCCCCGCCTACACTCTGCACACCCTGCCCGATTCGCTGTCGATGCAACACGGCGCCATGATCGAACCGGCCGCGGTCGCCTGTCACGATGCTCGGCTGGGCGAAGTGAAAGCCGGCGAAACTTGCGTCGTCATCGGCGGAGGTCCGATCGGACTGTTGATCGCGTTGGTCGCCATGGACAAAGGCGCCAAAGTCATCTTGTCCGAAGTCAATGAATCACGCTTGGCCCTGGCCAAGTCGCTGGGTATGGAAGCGGTCAACCCGATGCAGCAAGATCTGGTCGCCGAGGTCAGCAAGCTGACCGATGGCGGCATGGCCGATTGTGTCTTTGAAGTTTCCGGATCGGCCCCCGGCGTGGAAGTCATGACGGAACTGCCAAACGTCCGCGGACGCATCGTCATGGTTGCGATTCACCCGCAACCCAAGCCGGTCAACCTGTTCAAATTCTTCTGGTCCGAAATCCGCATGATCGGCGCACGCCTGTACGAAGAACAAGACTTCGACGAAGCGATCCGCTTGGCCGACGCGGACAAACTGCACCTGGACAAACTGATCACCGAAGTCGTGCCGATCGAAAAGACCCAGCAGACCTTCGAAGCCATCGATGCCAACCCCGACGGCATCAAGTACCTCATTCAATGCAACGCCTAGGACGAAACCGACATGACCATTTTGGATACCTTTGATCTGTCCGGAAAAACCGCTTTGGTGACCGGATGCAAACGTGGCATCGGAAAAGCGATGGCCGTGGGACTGGCCGAAGCCGGTGCCGACGTGATCGGCGTTTCCGCTTCGTTGGAATCTTCCGGCAGTGCCGTCGAACAGGAAATTCAAGCGACGGGACGCAAATTCAGCGCCTATCAATGTGACTTTTCTGATCGCAAAGCCGTCCATGCGTTTATCGAAAAGGCCAAGGCCGATCATCCGAAGATCGACATCCTGATCAATAACGCGGGCACCATCTTGCGCAAACCGGCCGCCGAACACCCCGATGAATATTGGGACAAGGTGATCGAAGTCAACTTGAACGCCCAATTCATTTTGTCGCGTGAATTCGGTCGCGAAATGGTCGAACGTGGCGAAGGCAAAATCATCTTCACCGCATCCCTGTTGACCTTCCAGGGCGGCATCACGGTCCCAGGTTACGCGGCCAGCAAAGGCGGCATCGGACAACTGACCATGGCCCTGGCCAACGAATGGGCCGGCAAGGGTGTCAACGTCAACGCGATCGCGCCGGGCTACATTGCCACCGACAACACGCAGGCCCTTCGCGAAGACGCGGTCCGCAGCGAACAAATCTTGACGCGAATCCCCGCCGGACGTTGGGGCGAACCCGACGACTTTAAAGGCCCGGCCGTCTTCCTGGCTTCCGACGCCGCACGCTACGTCCACGGCGCAGTGCTGTTGGTCGACGGTGGCTGGATGGGGCGCTAAAGATTTTGGGTTTCTGGTTTCGCTTTCCTCGCACCGACCTGCGGGGAAAGCACACATTTGGACGGTTGACCGAACCGATTCCGCCTCCGATCCACGCCTGTTCCATCTCCGATTCAAAAAGCTGTTATGTCCCAATCGATGCACGAAACTCGTGATGGCGTTGACCACTATCGCATGCTGATCAACGGTGAATTCGTTGATTCGACCAGCGGTGACGTCATCCAAGTGGAAAACCCGACCAACGAAGATGCCGTCTACAGCGTTCCCAATGGAAACGCCGAAGACGCAACCTCGGCCTTGCAAGCCGCGCAAGCCGCCTTCCCCGCCTGGGCCGCCATGCCCGCCGTCCAGCGTGGTGAAATTCTGGCAAGATTTGCTTCGCTGATCCGTGACAATCGCGAGCGTTTGGCCAAAATCTTGGTCACCGAAATGGGCAAGACTTATCAGTTGGCCTTGGGGGAAGTCGACGTGTCGGCCGACTTCATTAACTTCCCCGCCCAAGCCGCCCGGCGAATCGAAGGCGACATCTTGCCCTCGGACCTGCCCAACGAACACATCATGATCCATAAGGTTCCTTATGGTGTGACCGTTGGTATCGCGGCATGGAATTTCCCACTGGCGCTCGCGTGCCGAAAGATCGGCCCCGCTCTGACCACCGGGAACGTGATGGTTGTCAAACCACCGTCGGTCACCCCGGTGGCCGTGTTGGCCTTGGGCGAACTGGCCATTCAAGCCGGAATTCCCAAGGGAGTTTTGAATCTGGTCACCGGCGGCGGATCGACCATGGGCGAAGAACTGGTCACCAACAAGATCACGCGTTTGGTCACCATGACGGGGTCCACCGCAACGGGCCAACAGATCTTCCGCAAAGCGTCCGACCGTCTGACCGCCGTCCGACTCGAACTCGGCGGCAAAGCGCCGTTCATCTTGTTGGCCGATGGCGATGTCGATCAGGCCGTCGAAGCCGCCGTCGTCTCGCGTCACTTAAACAGCGGCCAAGTCTGTACCTGTCCGGAACGCTTTTATATCCACGAAGCAGTCTATGACGAATTTTTGGAAAAATACGTCGCCGCTGTCGGAAAACTGACGATCGGCGATCCAATGAAAGACGACACCGATATCGGCCCCAAGGTCAACGCGTATGAAACGGACCAATTGGAAAAAGTGGTCCAACAAGCGGTCGCCGACGGTGCCAAACTCGCAATCGGCGGAAAACGTCCCGACGGTGACTTTTTCCAGAAAGGCCATTGGTATGAACCAACCGTGCTGACCGAATGTGACAATTCGATGGCAGTGATGCGTGACGAAGTGTTCGGTGTCGTCAGCCCGATCATGAAAATCCAAAGCTATGAGCAAGCCTTGGAATTGGCCAACGATAGCGAGTATGGATTGGCCGCATTCTTATTCACTCACGACATGCGTCTGATCCAGCGTGCCGTGTTGGAATTGGAATTCGGCGAAATCTACGTCAACCGTCCCATGGGCGAACAACGTCAAGGCTTCCACAACGGTCACAAACTCAGTGGCACCGGTGGCGAAGACGGAAAGTACGGGATGGAAAACTATCTCGAAAAGAAAACCATGTATGTCAATTTTTCCAACTAGCCGATTGGCAACCTGACCCGTGAAAATTCAAAAAGTCGAAACCGAACTCTATCACGTCCCGCTGTCCCGCGCGATGGTCGATGCCATCCACGGCGTCCAGAAAGAATTCTCGCTGATCGTTGCCAAAATCACGACCGACGATGGCGCGACCGGTATGGGATACACCTACAGCGTCGGGCAAGTCGGCGGTACATCGATCGCCACCCTGATCCACGACAACTTGGTTCCACTGTTGATCGGCGAAGACCCGCGTCGGATCGAACACCTGTGGGAAAAGATGTGGTGGGCGCTTCACTACGTCGGACGCAGCGGCATCGCCGTCTTTGCACTTTCCGCGGTGGACACGGCACTTTGGGATTTGAAGGCCCGTTTGGCCGACGAACCGCTGTGGCGTTTCCTCGGCGGCCATGACAATAAGGCCGAAGCGTACGGCGGTGGCATCGATTTTGAACTGTCGATCGACGAACTGCTGAAGCAAACGCAAGGCTTCTTGGATGCCGGCCTGAACGCGATCAAAATCAAGATCGGCCGTGATTCCATTGCACAAGAATGCGAACGCATCCATGCAATGCGCGACTTCCTCGGTCCCGACCGAAAGCTGATGGTCGATGTAAATATGAAGTGGAGCGTTGAAAAGGCCATCCGCGCCGCTCGCGCTTTTGAACCCTACGATCTTTACTGGATCGAAGAACCCACCATCCCCGATGACGTCGAAGGCAACCGTCGCATCCAAGTCGAAGGCGGCATTCCCGTTGCCACCGGCGAAAACCTGCATTCGATCTACGAGTTTCGCCAAATGATCGCCGATGGCGGCGTGTCGTTCCCGGATGCCGACATTTCCAATCTGGGCGGGATCACCGCCTTGATGAAGGTCGCTCACATCGCCGAAGCCCATAACCGCAACTTGACGACCCACGGCATTCAAGAAATGCACGTCAGCTGTTTGGCTGCGATTCCCAACGCATCTTTGTTGGAAATCCACGCCTTCCGCGTCGACGATTTCTTGGTTCACCCGCTGGAAATCAAAGACGGTTACGCCTACGCATCGGATCGCCCTGGACACGGCGTGGTGATCGATTGGGACAAGATCGCCAAACACAAGATCGCGTTTAAATCTGCGCAAGGCTGATCTTCTGATGATTTGATCCCGGCATCCATTTTGATCCCCTACCCCCTGATCTTTCCATGAAATACACGATCGGCAAAGGTTCATCGATCGAAGTGGATGTCGTTCCCTTGGGCGCAATCATCACCGCAATTCGCGTTCCCGATGCGTCGGGCGCGATGGCGGACGTCGTGCTTGGATTCAATGACTTGTCGGATTACACCGACGCGGTGGACCATCCCTATTTCGGCGCGGTAGTTGGGCGGTACGGCAATCGTATCGCCAAAGGCGAATTCCAATTGAACGGTCAAACCTATCGTTTGGCCTGTAACAACGGTCCCAACCATCTGCACGGCGGTGACGTCGGATTTGACCGAAAAGAATGGACCGTCGTTTCATCGGACGACAATCAAATGGTCTTGCAGTTGGAATCACCCGACGGCGACGAAGGCTATCCTGGCAATTTGATCGTGACCGTCACCTACAAGGTTTCCGCACCGGGCGATTTTGAAGTTCTGTACGAAGCCACCACGGATCAAGCCACCCCGGTCAATTTGACGCAGCACACGTACTTCAATCTTGGTGGTGAAGGTAGCGGCGACATTTTGGATCACGAACTAAAGCTGAGTGCGCAACAATTCGTACCCGTCGATCCGACGCTGATTCCATCCGGCCAACTTGCCGATGTCGCCGATACGCCATTCGACTTTCGGCAAGCCAAACCCATCGGCCGCGACATTCTGTCTTCGCATCCGCAGTTAAAGATCGGCCAAGGCTTCGACCACAACTTCATCATCTCGAAAGATCCCTCGGATCAGCAATCGATTTCCTTGGCGGCAAGCGTCAAACACCCCACCAGCGGTCGCACCTTGGAAGTCTGGACCGACCAACCGGGCGTTCAGTTTTACTCGGGCAACTTCTTGGATGGACGGCTGACAGGCAAATCGGGATCGGCCTACACAAAAAACTCTGGGTTCTGTTTGGAAACCCAGCACTACCCTGATTCGCCGAACCAAATTGGCTTTCCGTCAACGATTCTTTACCCGGATAGCCAATATAAAACCAAAACAATCTTTCGTTTCGGTTTTTAGGTCTTTCAAGGAACTGAAAGTCTAGTAGGCGATTCATCGGATCGAATAAGATCGAACGTGACCCAACGATTGTTGGGGTTGCCGGTCAATCGATCAGCTTCCAATCAAATCTGGAGCACCCGATGGACACATCAACCTGCTGGAAGTCAGTCCTTTCCGAACGACTTCCGCTTCTGGGGCATCGTAACTGGATCGTCGTCGCCGACGCGGCCTATCCGTCGCAGACTTCACCTGGCATCCAAACGCTGGCGACGGGCCAAACCCACGAAGACGTTTTAAGCCACGTCTTGCAGCAAATCGACCAGTCGCCTCACGTGCGACCGATTGTGCATTTGGACAAAGAAATTGACCTGTTGGACGAAGCCGCTGCACCGGGCATCGATACGCTGCGTCGTTTCTTAGACACCTCGCTGAACGCTTTTCCGGTATCCAAGCGGCTTCACGAGGACATCATCGCTGACCTGGACGCGGCCGGCGAAACCTTCGACATCCTATTGTTAAAAACCAACATGGTTTTGCCATACACCACGGTCTTCCTGCAGTTGGATTGTGGTTATTGGGACGAGGCATCCGAACACGCGCTGCGTTCAACAATGACCGCAGCGACCTAGTTGAGGGCACGTGCAAGCACGTTGCCTGATCACACGCGGTACACCGACACGTACCGCGCCCCCCCTCCACCTCCGCCTGTTTCGCGATAAAGGGCTGCATTCATGTCATCTTCTGACCTTTCAACCTTCGCCGTTGCCGACGACGCGGTCGATCCCGCTCTGGTGCCTTCACACACTTTGGCAAGCGGTGATCGTATTCCCGCCATCGGTCTGGGAACCTTTGGCTCGGATCACGCCGCCCACGAAGCGGTCGCCGAATCGGTGGTGACCGCGATTTCCGTGGGTTATCGACACATCGACTGTGCCGCCGTCTATGGAAACGAGGACTACATCGGGCCCGCGTTGCAAACCGTTCTCCGCGGTGGTATCCAACGCGAAGACCTTTGGATCAATTCCAAGCTATGGAACGACATGCACGATGAAAAGAATGTCATCCCCGCATGCGAGAAGACGCTGAAGGATTTGCAACTGGACTATTTGGACTTGTACTTCGTCCACTGGCCGTTTCCGAACTACCATGCCCCCGGCTGTGATGTCAGTTCACGTAGCGCCGACGCGAAACCGTATATCCACGAGAACTTCATGAAGACTTGGCGTCAAATGGAACGCCTCGTCGAAAAGGGTTTGGTCCGAAACATCGGTACATCCAATGTGACGATCCCCAAACTGAAACGCATTCTGGAAGATGCGGAAATCAAACCCGCGGTGAACGAAATGGAAATTCACCCTCATTTCCAGCAACCGGAACTGTTTGATTTTGTCCGCAGCCAAGGCATCGTTCCAATCGGCTTCAGCCCGATCGGTTCACCGGCCCGACCGGAACGAGACCGAACCTCCGATGACACGGTCGACATTGAAGATCCCGTCATCGTCAAAATTGCCGAAAATCATCAAGTGCACCCCGCGGTCGTCTGCTTGAAGTGGGCCGTCCAACGGGGACAGATTCCCATCCCGATGTCCACCAAGCGGCGAAACATTCTGTCGAACCTGAAATGCGTGACCGAAGACCCGCTATCCGATGCGGAAATGAAGGCGATTGCGGGAATCGACAAGAATTGCCGACTGATCAAAGGGCAAGTCTTTCTGTGGAAGGATGACCAGGACTGGCAAGACCTGTGGGATATCAACGGTGAAATCACACCCGCCTGATCATCCAAGTCCCGTTGCGATCCCGATTCCCACCCTCACAACCCAGCCAAGATCCCATGTCCGCAATCCCATCGAAAATGACCGGCGTCGTATTGCCGGGAAACAGCACCGTCGAATTTCGTGAATACGATGTCCCAACACCGGGCCACGGCCAGGTATTGTTGAAAACCAAGGCATCGTCGATTTGCGGCAGCGACATTCGCGCGATCTATCGCGAACACCTCGGCAAAGGTCCCGAAGCCTATCAAGGCGTGATTGCCGGTCACGAACCTTGCGGTCAAGTCGTCCAGGTCGGCCCGGGATGTCGTGAACGACAAGTCGGCGATCGTGTGGTGCTGTATCACATTTCCGGTTGCGGCGTCTGTGAAGACTGCATGCATGGGTATCAAATCAGTTGTACCAGCACCGACTATCGCAAGGCGTATGGTTGGCAGCGCGACGGCGGACACGCTGAATACATGTTGGCCGACGAAGCCGACTGCATCTTTTTGCCCGAACCGTTGACCTATGTCGACGGTGCCTTCATGGCGTGCGGTTTCGGAACCGCCTGGGAATGCCTGGACCGAATGAAGGTCAACGGAAAAGACCGCTTGCTGATCACCGGTTTGGGACCGGTCGGGTTGGCCGCCGCACAACTCGGACGCGCATTGGGGGCATATGAGATCATTGGCGTTGACCTGTCGGAGGGCCGAATGGATCTGGCAAAGGAATTGGAATTTTCGCCCGGCGTTCCATTGGTCGATCACGTCTTTCGATCCGACGATGCCGCCCTGGATGCCATCAAAGATGTCACCGGCGGGAAAGGTGCGGAAGTCAGCATCGACTGCTCCGGTGCCGCTCCCGCCCGTCTGCTGGCGCTGCAGGGAACGCGGCAATGGGGACGCTGCGGGTTTGTCGGCGAAGGCGGTACGGTTCAATTCGATGTGTCACCGTATCTGATCCATGAACAGATCACACTGTTCGGTTCCTGGGTCACGTCGCGCAAACACTTGGCGGACTTGGCAAATCTGCTGGCCGCCCGCGGCGTCCACCCCGAATCCACAGCGGGACGCAAACTGCCGCTCTCGGAAGCCTCTCTTGCCTATGACCTGTCCGACAAGGGCCAAGAAGGAAAGGTCTGCATCGTCTTTGATTGATATCAATCGGTGAGCGAGCGCAAGATTCGATTCACGGAACCCGATCGTTTACAATTGACAATGCTCGGCCGGAAGCAGCCCCTGCCTCCGGCCGTTTTTTTTGCCCCCATTCCACCCCCTTTCGCTATTCCCCATACCGACATGTTTCATTTCCCACGTCGCCGTGCTTCGGCCGCCGCTTTGATCTCAAGCACTCGCCGTTTCGTTGCACTTCCCATGGTGATTTTGATGTCGGCAGGCAACTTCGTTTGTCCTTCGATGAGTAACGCACAAGAACCAGCCGACAGCGAAGCCCGCACCGCCCCGACCCCCGAGCAAATCGACTACTTTGGGATCACCAATCCTGACAAACTGAGTGCGGCAACCAAACGTGCGCTTCAGTGGAAGAATCTGGACAACGATTGGTACGTCCAATTCACCGTCAAGGATCTGAAAGGCGACTTGGCCTACGAAGAAGGTATCGTGCGGCGTGACCCCAGTGCGGTCATCAAAGAAAATGGCCAGTACTACGTCTGGTATTCACGCAGCACGGGCCCCAGCCAGGGCTTCGCCGGTGACATCGACAAGGACAAGGTCTTTCCCTGGGACCGATGTGATCTCTGGTATGCAACCTCCCAAGACGGTTGGACGTGGAAGGAACAAGGCCCCGCGGTCAAACGTGGTAAGCCCGGCAGCTACGACGACCGTTCGGTGTTCACTTGTGAAATCATGAAACATGATGGCAAGTTCTATCTGTGTTACCAAACGGTCAAATCACCGTACAACATTCGCGTGAAGAACCAAGTCGGTTTGGCCTGGGCCGATTCGCCGGACGGACCATGGACGAAAAGCGAAGAACCAATCCTTAGCCCAGCGAACAATGGAATCTGGAAAGGGGAAGAACAGAACCGCTTTTTGGTTGAAAAGAAAGGCGATTTCGACAGCCACAAAGTTCATGACCCTTGCATCATTCCCTTCAAAGGCAGATTCTATTTGTACTACAAAGGCGAACAGATGGGCGAAGAAATCAATTTCGGCGGCCGCATGATTCGCCACGGCGTGGCCATCGCGGATGACCCCAAAGGCCCCTACATCAAATCGCCTTACAACCCCATCAGCAACAGTGGCCACGAAGTGTGTGTGTGGAAATACAACGGCGGCATCGCATCAATGATCACCACCGATGGCCCGGAACGAAACACGATTCAGTGGTCGCCCGACGGCATCAACTTTGAAATCATGTCACACATCAAAGATGCCCCTCACGCGATCGGATTGAATCGGTCACTGGACAACGAATCAGCCCCGACAGCGATCTTGCAATGGGGACTGACACACCAATATCGCACCGGCGATTATCAATACATTCGCCGTTTCAGCGGGGTCAACCTGCGGCACCACACGGCCAAAGGCGAAGACGCCAAGTAACATCAATGGTCGGCAGTCCCAACCGGCCAATCCACCGATGCCTGAGCGTCACGGACGACGCATCGAGCATTGGTTGAACTGGTTTTTCGCAGGAAAAATCCGTTTCCCTGATTGGGAATCACTCTCATGCACTGCGGCAAGCCACCATCTACCGGAAGCCTGCCGTAGCGTTTCCGGACACACACTTTCTGCCGCCCCGATGCCGCGATCGTTCAGAATCGGTCTTTCAGGTCATAGCTGGCATCGACCTCGGTCTGCAGATCGATGGTCTTGTTCCCGTAGCGGACTTGGCACGGTCGACCGATGCGGGAATGTAGCTTTGCAACCGCCAGCTTTCCATCCTTCCAGGTGATATCGACCTCAAAACCGCCTCGGGCACGCAGTCCCTTCACCGCACCCTCGCCCCACGCCATGGGCAATGCGGGAAGCAAGACGATCACGGGCAAGCCATCGTTTGCCTGCTCATGAGACTGCAACAACATTTCAGCGATCCCGGCGGTCGCCCCTAAGTTACCATCGATCTGGAACGGCGGGTGGGTATCAAAAAAGTTTGGAAGCGTCGACTTGATCAACAGGGCGTGAAGATTCTCATCGCATTTTTCGCCATCCAACAACCTAGCGTAGAAGTTGATGATCCACGCTCGGCTCCAACCAGTATGTCCGCCACCATGGGCCAATCGGTGGTCGATCGTCTTCCGCGCTGCCGCGGCCCACTGCGGCGTCGTCCCAGGCGAAATCTGCCACGAGGGGTGCAGCGCATATAGATGCGATACATGACGATGCCCCTTCGCCACCTCTTCCAAGCCTTCCTGCCACTCAAGCACTCGCCCATCCGCTCCGACCTTGACCGGATCCGCCAATCGGGCGCGAAGATCAATCAGCTGTTCCCGAAATTCGCGATCCTTATCCAAAACCTCTGACGCCAAAATGCAATGCGTGAACAGCTCATAAATGATCTGTTGATCCATTGCAGGTCCCATCGAAAGCGCACCGTGACTGCCGTCGGGGGCTTGAATGTTGTTCTCTGGTGATGTCGTCGGCCCCGACACCAATTTTCCGGTCGACGGATCTTCCACCAGAAAATCGACGAAGAATTCTGCCGATTCTTTCATCAACGGATACGCACGTTCTTCCAAAAACTCGCGATCACCAGAAAACAACCACCGCTCCCAAAACTGACGCAAACACCACGCCGGTCCGGTTACCCACATCCCGTACCGCGGCTTGCCAAAAATCGAGCTGTTGGCCCACAAATCGGACGTGTGACCTGCGACAAAGCCATTGCAACCAAACATCGTTTTGGCCGTTTTTCGACCGCTAGGCACCAACGATTCGACGAAATCGAAAAACGGTTCATGGCACTCAGCCAAGTTGCAAGACTGAGCCATCCAGTAGTTCATCTGGATATTGATATTGATGTGATAATCGGCATTCCAAGGCGGGCTGAATCCGTCGGCCCAAAGACCCTGCAAGTTTGCCGCCGAGCAACCCGGGCGTGAACTGGATATCAACAAATAGCGACCGAACTGAAAGTAGAGTGCATACAGTTGCGGGTCGCTGTGCCCCTGCTCCAAAGCGGCCAACCGAACATCCGTTGGTTGATTCTCCGTTTCACCGTCACCCAAATGAAGCGACACTCGCCTGAACAGTCGGCGATGTTCGGTCACGTGGTCACGATACAAACGATCAAAGGCTTTCCCGGCGGCCTCGGCCAATTGCGTCTGGCTGACTCCCAAAGGATCTTCATCACGAAAGCTGGTCGCTGCGGTCAGCAGGATGACCGCTGCGTCAGCACCTGCCACTTGCAGCTTTCCATCCATCGCCGTGACGGTCCCGCCCTCGGGAACGATTTTCATTCGAGCGGCGAACCGCACACCTTGCGAATGTGTTGGAAACCCTTGCGTATCTTGCCGGCGGGTGTTCGTACTGCGGGCTTGGCCAGACATGACCAGTTCGGCATCACCCAAACTTTCAACCTCCGCGTGATGCTGACGTTGCAATCGAGCATCAAAATTGACCTTCCCAGGCTTGTCGCTGCTGATTCGCACGACGATACACTGATCCACGGGACTTGAGAAAACTTCCCGCAGATAGCCGACACCATCCACTTCGTAGCGAACCCGGGCCACCGCTTGGTCTAAATCCAGATCCCGCCGATAGTTCACCACTTTGACAGCATCCGGGAACGTCAGCTCCAAATCGCCCAGTGTCTGGTAGGTGTGGGTACCCGATGGCAAACGCACGCTCAAGAACTTGTCGGCAATCAGCTTTTCGGCTTCACCGTACCGATCCGCGAACATCAACTCGCGTGCCTGTTTCAGCACTTCGGGACCGTTGGGCATCATGTGGTCAAACTTGGCACCGGACCAAAGCGAATCTTCGTTCAGCTGGATCCACTCGCGGTTCACCCCGCCATAGACCATACCGCCCAAACGTCCGTTGCCGATTGGCAATGCTTCGTTCCAATTTCGCGCCGGTTGCCGATACCACATCACGCTGGGCGCATCCGGTGCAACGGCTTGTCCCGTCAACTCACTGGCAGACTCCTCCAACAGTGCTGCACGCCCGTCGCTTAACCTTGCGCCGGATGGCACCACCGCGTCGACATGACCGATCACACCGGCAACGAACCAAGTTGCCAACAAGCATCGATTGAACAAAGCAATCATTGGACCATTTCATCGTTGGAAGCTATTAAGACACTCGACAAAATCATTTCGCCGAGCCGTCGATTTTTCGGAGAACTCGTCGGCCCTACTGAAGACATAGAAAACGCTACTCCAAGAACGTCACCACCACATAGAACGCACCGATTTCTCCTTGGTTGATCTCGAAGACCGGTGAAAGTCGGTGGGATCCTTTGGCCAGCTTGGTTTCAAAACGAATCTCCCGATCGTCGTCCGAAACACCCTGACGATCCAGGTCTCGGTCATCGATCCGTAGGACCGCCGCGGTCGCGTTGATCGTGTTCCCTGGAGTCGTCCGAAACGCGGCCGTAGCACCGGGCACGTTGGGTCCGGGCGGGAGCGACGCATTGATTGCCATTCCTGACTCCACAGGCCAACGCCGAAGAGATATTTGATAGTTCCCGTCTCGCACCACTTTGACTGCCCAATGGCCAAGGTGACGAAGCTTCTCATCCTTGCCGGTGCCACGGTCGGCCTCTCGGATTGCCCCTTGATGCCACGGGGGATAGGCCTTTTGAATCCAATCGTGCGCGGTCAGACTTACCACCGGATGATCGGGATGCCCCAGGTAGATCTCGGTTGTCTGTGAAAACGTCGGTTTCAATTCCGCCCACCACTGTTCGTAGAACTCTCGCATTTCACGAACCACCTCCGGGTGATCTGCTGCAATGTTTTTCCTTTGTCCCGGATCGCTGGAAACGTCATAAAGCTCTTTGCGATTCACCAGACGATACTTCTGTGACATCACCGATGAACTTCGCCACTTGATCGGATCTCGGACACGCTGTGAATCGGTGATCACAAACCGCTTGGGCCAATCGACGTCTTGCTTGGGGTCCAGCAAACTGGCGATCGAAACACCATCGAACACCACATCGTCTGGCTTTTCGACACCCGTTAACTCCAGCAGTGTCGGGACCACGTCCACGGCATGCGTCAATTCATCGATGTCATGCTGTTTGGTGAAGCCTCCGGCCGGCCAATGCACAAAGAAGGGGACTCGGTGTCCGCCTTCATAGGGACTGCCCTTTCCGCCTCTCATACCGGCGTTAAAAATTTTCGCCCCGCTGGCCGTTCCGTTGTCCGTCGTGAAGATGAAAATCGTATCGTCAGCGATTCCCAAATCTTCAAGCAACCGACGCGTCTGTCCAACATTGTCATCGATGTTGGTGATCATCCCATAGAATGCGGCAATGCCATCGGATTGCTCCGGGTACATGTCCATGTACTTCGGTGGACAGTGCAGCGGCTTGTGCGGTGCGTTGGTGGAAATGTAGGCGAAGAACGGCTTTTCCTGCCTCGCACAATCAGAGATGAACGCGTTTGCCTTGTCGAAGAACACATCCGTGCAGAATCCTTTGGCTGCGGCGATCCTGCCGTTATGAAAATAGGAACCATCAAAGTAGGCGTTATCCCAAACATCCGGCGTTTGACCGATACCGCCACCCCCATGCCGGTAAACTTCCGTAAAACCACGGTCCTCGGGGCGATAAGGAAAGTTGTCACCCAGATGCCACTTTCCAAACATGCCGGTTTCGTATCCCGCGTCCGAAAACATCTGCCCCACGGTGACCTCGTTTTCTCGCAACATTGATCGCCCCATGATCGTGTGCCAGACTCCCGTGCGATTCGTCCAGTGCCCCGTTAGCAATGCACAGCGTGTCGGTGAACAGGTCGGCGCGACATGGTAATCGCTCAAACCTGAACTCTCTGACGCCAAAAGATCGATGTTGGGGGTCTTGATGATCGGGTTGCCCGTACAGCCCAGGTCGCCATAACCTTGGTCATCGGAAATGACGATCACAACGTTCGGTGACATGGCGGATACCGTGCATGTCAAAACGATGCCCAGCAAGGCCAGGACCGTGGGCCGGACGACGTTGGACAGCGGGGTTCGTCGTAGATTCATCCTTGAATGACGGTGGTTCACAGGTACCGAAGGTGCAGAAGACGCGAAAGGCGAAAGACTCAGAAGTTTGGTGACGGATCCAATCGCAGCTATCATCGAAAAACCCAAGATTCGCCGGCGATGTTGGTAAAGCCGAACCCGATAAGCTGGCCGTACTCATCACGCGGTGCGTCGGGCAAGTCGGTCGATTCGGCCGGGCCGTTCCCGACCCTACAGGAACGTCACTTTGGCGTTGCTGCGGGGCGAACGGTTACACTGTTTTGCTTGGAACGGTTCTTGGTTGCGACGGATGCCCGTGCGTTTCAGCGTAGCCGGCAACAATTGTCGTTGAAGGAGGAATCACGCCAACATGCTAATGATTTGCGGCGTCGTGATCTCGGAACCTGCAGCATCCGCCGACCGCTACGGACAGAACGTCGCAGCCAATGTTCAAACCAATCCGGTGTTCAGATTGCTCCGCGATCGATGCAACAAGTCCAGATCGATTCTTTTGTACGATGGTGACCAACCGGCATACTCAGCTGCGTTTTTCCATGCGATGGGACTTCATTTCATGTTTCGGACCGTTTGCTTTGTCGCCTTTCTTGTGACCGTCGTGGTTGTCATGGTGAATCTTGGAACGCCCTGCGCGGCGGCTGACTATGACGTTTACCTGTTGGCCGGACAGTCCAACATGGACGGCCGGGGGCTGGTGAGCGAATTGCCCGCCGAAGATCAGCAGACCCCCATCGATCGCGTCATCATCTTCTATCGAAACGTTTCCGGATCCAGTGACGGTTGGCAGCCCTTGGTGCCCGGGTTCAGCATTCCGCCGAAGTACAAGGGCGAACTTCCGTCGCCAACGTTCGGGCCAGAGATTGGATTTGCCCGCATCATGACGCAGGATCACCCCGATCGTCAGATTGCACTGATCAAAGGATCCAAGGGCGGTACCAGTCTGCGTGCGGATTGGAAGCCGGGAATCGCATCCAACGTGGAAAGCCAGGGACCTCGCTATCGCGACTTCATCGAAACCATCCTGGTCGCGACGCAACAGTTGATCGACCGTGGTGACCAGTTCCATTTTCGCGGAATGCTATGGCACCAGGGCGAGTCGGACGCAAAGTCGAAAACGGAGACCTACCGACAACAACTGACGCACTTGATCCAACGCGTACGTGAAGACGTGGGCGTCGCCGATTTGCCGGTGGTCGTCGGCGAAGTTTTCGACAATGGCCAGCGAGACAATGTGCGTGCGGCAACGCAAGCCGTTGCCGCCAATCACCCTGGTGTGGCCCTGGTTTCATCCGAAGGCACCACCACGTCCGATCCCGGCACGCACTTTGATACCGGGAGCCAATTGCTGTTGGGAAAACGCTATGCCGAAGCGATGAAGACGCTGTTGGCTGACCAGCACTGAGCCGACAAAAACGTTCGACGCAGCAGCACCCACGGCAGGATTCGAACCTGCGACCTTAGCTTTAGGAAAGCTCTGCTCTATCCCCTGAGCTACGCGGGCGTCGGCGGGAGCTTGCGAGTACCGCGATCCCACCGATCGGGCGATAGTCTAGCGAACATCCACCGGGCCCTGTAGTGACGCGTGCTTCCCTCGTGGACACGAATCGCTGCGATCAATACGCCATCGCTGGATCGGAAATCCGATCACCCGCGAGACTCATGGTGGCTTTCAAAATCACCGCTTTCCCAGACACAGACGAACGACATCAATTAAGGTATAGGGGACACTAAACCACCCGACGACCACAGGCTCCCACACACGGTGTCCTGATGTACAGATCCCTTTTTTTGTTCGGCTGCACCATCGTGTTGATGTCCGCGCGCGCCGCGGACGCCGATGTCGTTTTGGACTGGAACGCCACCGCGAGCGATGTGCTGGTCGCTGACCAGACGTATCAAAATCCTGGGATGGCATCGCGAACCATGGCGATGGTCAACATTGCCATCCATGATGCGTTGGCGGCAAGCGGTGTGGGCAGCGGAACCTTCTATTCCTACAACAGCCTGCCGTCGACACAGTCGGCGTTGGCCAACGCAACGGCCGCAACCGCCGCCCACACGGTTCTGTCATCGATCTACTCTGGCCAACAGGGATCGCTGGACGCCGCACTGGATCAGGCCTTGGCCGGACACAGCATGGCCGACCGATCCACCGCAATGGCTGCCGGACAAGCCATCGGACAGACGGTCGTCGCCGCTCGTGCCAACGACGGCTTCAACACCAACGTGCAATACCAGCCGACCAACACGGTTGGCCATTGGCAGCCCGACCCGATCAACAGTTCACAACAGGCGTGGGGACCGAACTGGGGTGACGTCCAAACCTTTTGCCTGCCATCGGTCCAACCGTTCCTTCCTGCGGCGCCCCCGGCAATCACAAGCCAACAGTACGCCAGCGCTTTCAATGAAGTCAAATCACTGGGATCGGTAAACAGCACCGAACGGACGAAAGAGCAAACGGATATCGGCAAGTTCTGGGCCTATGACCGACTGGGGATGGGAACGCCGATGCGACTGTACAACCAAGCCCTTCGAAACATCGCCGAGTCGCAAATCAACGCCGAGGGACGCATCAATAACGTGTCGGAAAACGCCGACTTGTTTGCCAAAGCAACCGTCGCAATGGCGGACGCGGGCATCGTCGCTTGGAACGCAAAATTCGAACACGATCTGTGGCGTCCCGTGACGGGAATTCGCGAAGCAGACCAAGACGAGAATCCTGATACCGTGGCAGATCCAAACTGGACACCACTGGGTGCACCGGAGATCAATGGGCCCAACTTCACCCCGCCGTTCCCGACCTACATTTCAGGCCACGCGACGTTCGGCGGCGCAATGTTCACGACGATTGCCGAATTCTACGACACCAACGAAGTCACATTTTCTTTGGAAAGCGACGAACTTCCCGGCATGATTCGGACGTTTGATCGTCTGTCCGATGCGATGGCCGAAAACGGACGCAGCCGTGTCTACCTGGGCATCCACTGGAACTATGACGACACCGTTGGCCAAACCACGGGAGCCAACATCGCCCAGTTTATCACCAGCCAGCCGTTTACCGCCGCCGCTGTGCCCGAACCGAGCGGCCTGGCCATTTTGGTGGTCATCGGCATTCATGCGGCCAGGCGTCGACGACGCTAGCTTTGCGTCGCAATCCCAGCGTTTTTCGGGCCGGGTCTCTCTGCCGCGATCGTGCTCGGACTTTCCAAAACGCGAATTCGGGCGGTCGAGATGCTTCCGACGAAACCGCCTTTCTTTTGCTATGTTGATGGGGCATCGAAACATTTCACGCACGGAAGATTCGAAATGCCCAAGCATCAAACACTTCTCAATCGATTGATGAGCCAGTTTCCTGGTGGACTGGATGACGCACCGCCGCAGCTTCGCAAAGTGATTGAAACCGCTCTGCAGGAATCGGAGCAGGGCGATGACGAAATGCTTCGTGAACTGATCGATGTATTCGACGGAATCGACACCGGTGCATTGGTTGACTCCAGTGAGCCAGAAATGCCGCTGAGCGATCCGCAAGTCGCCGAAGCGATGCTTCAAGCTCGTGACGAGCTTGAGGACGCAGACGAACTGTACGCCTTCTTGACCGACCAAATCAAAACTTCGCCGAACAGTGTCGAATTGCATTACATGGCCGGCATGTACTGCGATGAAATCAAACAAGCATGTCGGCACTTTCGCGATGCCTGTGATGCCACCCGGCATCATGACGCAGAAACCGTCGCCACCGTGATGCCGGGCTATCGTGTCGAGATGGCACAGCGATTGTTTGACGCCATGAAACTAGATGACGTCTGCGACGTGCTGCTTCCGGTGGTCAACGAAGACTATGAGTCCGCACCCACCGCGATCGTCATGCTGATCGAGGCCCTGTTGCGGCTGGATCGCGATCAAGAACTCTCCGACATCTTGCAGGACATTGATCCGGATCCGTTCCCCATGGTCATGTACGCTCAAGCGTTGCTGGAGTATCGCCGTGCCGGCGACACGCGCCGCGGTCGTGCGTTGCTGAAGGCCGCGAATGCCTTGTTGCCCGAAGTCGCGATTCAGTGGATCGATCCGTCGTACGACGAATCCGACGATGAAGTGACGGATTTGACGGCGGAGTGTTTGCAGTACGCGATGAACATGACCCAAGGCGCCGTTGATTGGGTCCGTCAAACATTGGCCGACGTCATTCCAGAGTTTGCTGGACCGTCGAATGCCGGCGATTCGTCCGATGCATTGACATCAGACACGCCGTTATCCAAACGCATGCTGGCGGAATTGACCGACGAAGCCAAACAGGCTCCCGCGTCACAGCAATCGTGGCGACTGCTGCACGGCCCGGTCAAAGACAAACGATGCAACGATGCGGGCATTCACTACGTGGTAGTTCTGATCAATGACAGTGTGGACGACGAAGGTTCGCTAAGGTCCTGTCAAGTCTATCAAAGCAAACCGAAACCGGCGTTGCTGCGTGAAGTCCTTCTGCGTGGCATTGTCGATCCGATTTTGGGTCAGCCGGGACGGCCCGCTGAATTGATCTTCAGCACGAAAACCGATTGCAACAACTTAAAGACCCTTTCCGGAAAACTGGACATTGCTTGTGTCCACGAAGCTCACAACGTCATCGCGAAATACAGCATCAAAGGGATGTTGCAACAGGTCGCATCGATGATGTTGGACGATTTCAATCAGCATGGCGATGCCCCGCCGAACGCCACCAATGACGACGATGCCAAAATTTCCAATTTAACGCTGGACGATCTGCGGCGGGAATCCAGTGATCTGCCTCTGCGTGGCGAAGACCAGCAGTGGCTGGTCGGTATCTTTTCACCGCCTCTGTTCATCCATCATGGATCGGGTTCTGAGCGTGGTCGAACGGGTATCGTCATCAACAATGACGACGGAACCATCGTCGGCTTTGATTTGTCCATGACAGCGGCCAGTGACAACGAAGCGTTCGGCTTGTTATTGCAAACCATGCGTCAACCCAAAGTGGGCCAACCTGGTCGACCGGCCTCCATCGTGTTTGCACCCTCCTGTGCGCCACCCGGCATTGGCGAAAACGATGACTGGATGATGGTCGGCGACGATCGTCTGGAACAGCTGTTTACCGAGATGATCGGGGACATGCTGTTAGCCCAAAGCTCCGTGTCTCGCCCCTTGGTCAAGATCGATGGGATCACGCATGACCAACTTGCCGATCTTTATGATGCCGCGGCCGAATTTTATCTTGCCAAACCATGGCATTCGGTCCCCGGCGATACGCTGATCACGGTCTATGATGACAGCACCCCTGGTGCGAGCAATCGAGTCGCCAGTGTGATGGGACAAATGGGTCAAGAATTTGGGATCAATATCTTTGACGACGAGTCCGCCGCGCGGGCATTGTTTGAAAGTATGGACCCCACCACGATACGTGGTTTGGCGGTCAATTATGGCGAAGCCCGAGACTGCATTCCTGTCGATGCATGGAATCTGGAACGATACGGCTGGTCGTTGGCCTCACCCCAGGCATACCCACTGATCACGCGAATCGCGGCCGATTCGCAAGGCCCCAGTTATCAGTGTCCCGATTCGGCGGACGAACTCCTCTACCTGACCCGAGTCCTCCGCACGTTGCCGGCATATCTGAACGATCAGACGCCGGATCCCTCCTTCGGGCTTCACTACGGCCGGCTGTAACCGCTCGATCGGCCTCCCACACGTATTCGCCAGACATTCCCGAGGCCTCACGGCCGACGGCTCACTGTCAGCCGTGATCGCGTCAGCGTCCGGGAAACCACCACCACCCCGTGAGCCGTGACGCGTCAGCGGCCGGGAAACAACCACCGCCCCGTTAGCCGTGATCGCGTCAGCGGCCGGGAATTAACCACCACCCCGTGAGCCGTGATCGCGTCAGCGGCCGGGACACCCTCCATCACCCATTTCCCGAGGCCTCACGGCCGGCGGCTCACCGTAAGCCGTGACGCGTCAGCGGCCGGAACATCCCCCATCCCTACTTCACCGATGAACGATTCCCCGCTCGGCCTGTTCATCACCTGGACCGTCTATGGCACCTTCCTTCCCGGCGACGCCCGCCATTGGCGTCACCGCACCGGCGGAGAGCAACCATCGAGTGCTGGGCTGCAACGTTGGAACCAGCAACGACTTAATCATCCAGTCGTTCTCCTTAACGACGACATGCGACAGGTGGTGAACGACTCCATCGCGGGAATGACCGACTTTCGCGACTGGACGATCTGGAACATCCAAGCACGCACCAATCACGTCCATATCGTCGTTAGTGCACCCGGGTATCGGCCCGCTTTAGTGCGTGACCAGATGAAGGCGCAGGCCACACGGGGATTGCGTCGATCGTTCCCCGTGTTTGTTGACCGCCCGGTCTGGACCACCAAAGGCGACGTTCAATATTTGGACAGGGAAGCCGATATCGAAACGTGCGTCCGCTACCTGACCGAAGCGCAAGACCGCAAGGGCCGCGACCAATGAGCCGTGACCGCGTCAGCGGCCGGGAAACCAGCACCCATTCCCGAGGCCTCACGGCCGGCGGCTCACTGTAAGCCGTGACCGCGTCAGCGGCCGGGAAACCAACACCACCCCGTGAGCCGTGATCGCGTCAGCGGCCGGAAACCACCACCGCCATCCAGCGCCCAATTCCCGAGGCCTCACGACCGGCGGCTCACACCGTTAGCCGTGACCGCGTTAGCGGCCGGGAAGCACCACCATCCACTCCCGAGGCCTCACGGCCGGCGGCTCACTGTTAGCTGTGACGCGTTAGCGGCCGGGAAACCAAACCTTAAACATCGGCCGGCGGCGCACCGTGAGCCGTGACGCGTCAGCGGCCGGGAAACCAAACACGCCACCCAGCACCCATTCCCGAGGCCTCACGGCCGGCGGCTCACTGTGATCCGGCACCGAATTGACCATTTACCTTGCGTCGGAATCGACCGAACAGCACCACGGCGAGGCCGCCCAAAAATGCTGACGGTTCCGGAACCGCCACGGCGAAGACACTCATGCGTGCATCGCCGGCCTGTTGCAAATTGATTTGCACATCCACCAAGCGTTCCTCTGTAATGGGAGCGGCCGTTTGCATCAGATTGCCATCCACATCCAGGTGATCCAGTCCCAAATTGTGTCCGATCTCGTGCGAAATCAACATCGCGGCGACTTGATTGCCCAGCGGCTGGCCTCCGCTCATAGCGCCGGGCAAATCCTCTCCGATAAAGATGGTGCTAGCCGGGTACGGAAAATCACTCCCCGAAACGATGTATTGAGCCAGCCCGGCGGCGGATAAAGGCGACGACTCGGGATGTCCCGGGCTGACCCGCACAATAAACATGTTCAGCGCCATTGGATTTGTACTGGTCACGCCATCGTCGATGCCGTCGGACCGAATCTGGCTGAGGTCGCCCGTTGGTCGCGTCGGGGTTCCATTGACGGTCGGATAGGGAGTCGTACCGACGTTGGCAAACGTATCGTTCCAATGGTTGGGACTAAGGAAATCAATGTCGATTCCAGCCTGTCCCCAGATTTGATCGATGACCGATTCGATGGCCGACGCTTGGCCGTCCCCCATGAACGTTGCCGTATTTGATCCATCATCATTCGAAACGATCACCGGCTGAACGGTCACCCGATGCGTGATCGAGACCTGGGGATTGATGACCAAAGCGCCGTGGGTGTCACTGGTCAACGTCCCCCACAGCATCATCGCGCAGCCAAACGCAAACCGCGTCGTTGGACACCCAATGGCCGCCACGAATCTTTGCCGGATGCGACGACGTTTCCCATTCACAACGAACATCTCACCTTGCCTTTGAGTCATCCGGATAGGTCATCAGACATTGCGACGTATCGGGTCACACGTCGCGCAGAAAAAAACTCGCGGGCATCGATCACCCGCGAGTCACATTTGTCTTTTACTTACATTGGCACAAATCAACTGCGGTCGTGTAAACCGCAGATGCAGCGATCAAGCCACCGACTTGCGTTTCCGCCATCGACGACCGGCAACCCCAGCACCGATCAAACCACAAAGGGCAAAGGTCCCGGGTTCCGGAACGGCCACAACTCCAGGAGATATACCTGCATAACCGTTCTCAAAGGCTCCTGTAATTCCAACTGTCTGATCAGCTGGCTCGAAATCAACTACAAACGAATCACCGACGGCGATCGGATCTGCATACGAAAAATTAACCGTTGCAAATGTAATGTCTGTCGCCATTAAACTGGTTCCTCCTGAAAACAGATCGCCAGTACCCTGTAGGACAATCGAACTAGGATCAGTAACAACACCGGTTGAAGGTGGTGCCAAAAACTGGAATCCTGCCCCAGCAACAATGCTATCAATCGTCAACGTGTTTGACGTGCTCAAACTACCCTGAAAATTTGAAAACCGCAGATCGAGATCAAATGATCCGACAGCAGCCGGTCCGTCGGTGGTGCGTACACCAATTACGAACGAGCCAGCATCCAAACTAGCATTAAAAACCTCTGGCTGAACGGTGAATACAGCGTTTCCAAAGGTTGAACCAGCTACCACCACCGTAGCGGCGAGAGCCGAAATCACGCGGGAAAGCAGTCTCATCAGCGATATCTCCAAAAACAAGTTGAATGTCGTGTGGTCTAGTGAAGAGAGGCTACTCTCCCCCCAAATCGAAACTAATCAGAAGCGAAACTAGGTTTCTCCCTAGTCTAAAAGTGTTCAAAAAATCGTCGAAATTGATTCTTCCAACTCCTCAGAAAGCAGATCTTCGTCATCTTCGGAACCGAAAAACGCATCAACGCTAGCAGCAAATGGCGAGGCCGGTGGTGGAAGTACCTCGTTCAGCTCGCCGACAAGGAATCCTAAATCCAAAAAGTCGACGTCTCCATTCCCATTCAAATCGGTGGTGAACAGGTATCCTGGATCACCAGCAGAGGTTCCGAGAGAACCTACCAATCCGCCTAAATCAAGGAAATCTACTTTGCCCAGCAAATCGGAGTCCGCGAGGAAACTCGCATTGCCAGGGGATACTGCGAAGTCATACACGAAGTCGCCGCCATCCAGAGCAAGCCCCGACTGACTTTGAATCGCGTCTTCCACCCTGACACTATATCGATCAAGTGGCAAATCAGAATTCAAAGTCAACTTAGCAATAAAGTTTGCCGAATCGTACTCAACCTTAACGATAGACACACCTCCAAGGTCGGACGCGAAATCGAAGTCACCAATCGTGAGTGCCCCCCCTGCGCCGGAGCCTTCGACGTGCTTACTGAACTGAACAATCACCTGGTTGATGTTAGCCCAAGATAATGGGTTAGTCGATCCCGATGAACCGATCGGCAATTCGTAACCAAGCCCAACCCCAGCATCAATCGCTTCGAGGAAACCAGGTTCCCATCGAGGAACCGTAGGTTCAAGTGGATCAGCTGGGTCGCTTGGCGGCACAACCGATGCAAGACGCACAGAAACCACTTCTGGTGAGGATCCCAAGTCGATGATGAGATTTCCATTCGTCGTTTCGAACTGCCCTGGTTCGAGCGGCCCCGCCTGACCAGGCCCGAATGCTTCTTCTTCGCCGCTCAAAATAACCCCACCGGAAAGCTCGATGGTTTGTCCCGCTACCTGGATCGTATAGGCACCTGGATCAATTCCTTCAAAATCGAATCGTCCACTCGAATCTGTTTGCACCGTCGTTGTGTCGCTGACGCCTACCAAGTGGACGTCTAATCCAACCACCCCTGCACCATCTCCGAACACGATTCCGTGAACCGATCCGTCGATGTCACCCGCGAAGATCAGTCCTGGATCCACTTCTTCGACCTGACCGGGGCCAACATCACCTTCGCCGGGTGCGTAAGCGACTTCCACACCAGAACCGACCTGCGGTGAGTATACGAAGAACTCACCGTCGGCCGTGGTGACCGTAAAGCTGCCCGAGGGGAAGCTGTCACGGGGATCAATGTCTTCAAAATGGAACTCGCCATCGGGCCCCGTGATGGTTGTATCCAGCACACCTGCCGGACCACGTAATTGAACCGTGATACCGGGTTGCGGCGTCACACCATCCGCACCGGTTCGGATACCGTGGATGCTACCGCTGATCAAGTTTTCAACCGCAAGCGCGGCTTTGGTCGATTCACTTTGCAATCCTTCGTAAAGCGAAGCGGTTCCAGATGCATCGGTCACAACAGTTGCGTGTGGCACAACCACGACCACGGGGCTAAACGATTCCAAAACGTTTCCGTTGACCGTGCCGCCGACCGGCTCCATCACTGTATACATTCCCGGATCAACATCGCCGAAATCGTAACGACCATTGGCATCGGTCACCGAAGTGGCGACCAGATCTCCATTCATATCTCGCAACTCGAGCAAGATCCCCGGAGCCGGACGATCGCTATCTGCTTGCGTCTTCGTGCCCTCGACACCTCCGGCGTAATAATTTCCAAAGACCAGACTGTCACCAACGTTGACTTCGGTCTTCAGCGGATTGACCGCATAGGTCAAGTTATCCAGCAGCACCGTGATCGGAACCACGCTGCCCAAGCCGGCGGCCTGGACACTTGCGATCGGCTGCCCGATATCAGAACTGGACAGGCTCAGGGTCACCGTTTCGCCAACCGACATCAGTGGTGTTTGGACGAAGGAGATGACGTTGCCGAAGGTGTCAAATGCTACCAGTTGGCCAACATCACCATTACTATTGGCAATGACATCGATACTGACTTCATCGACTGGCGTGTCAAAATCGGCATTGAGGATCGGGCCGTCGTTGGACGAGAACCCGGTATTTCCACCCGCGTTGGCGTAGACAAATGAACCAGCGATCGGGGAGAAACCGACGGTGATTCCGCTGCCATTGCGTGCATTTGTCAATTCAACCCCGGCAAAGGCATTCTGAATGTCGTCACCAAAGCCCAACGACGGATCCGAATCAGGATCAGCCGACTGTGTGTTGGCAATTCCCGACACGCCATCAGCGTACACGTACTCCTGACGACTTTGAATAGTCACCGTGAAGCTGATCGGTGTCGATGCACGCAATCCTTCCTGGTCATCCGGGGTTCCATTGCCCTCCGGGAAACCGTTGCCGTCCACGTCGTTTCGATCCACCAGATCGAGACGTTCGATCACGGTGTAAGATCCTGGCACCAGGTTTTCGAAGTCGAACCCACCCTGTGCATCGGTGTAAACCACACCATTACCCGATCCAATCGCATTACCGAATGCGTCAGTGAGAACCGGGTTGCCGCCGGAATCCAGCAACTCAAATGCGGCAAGCTGGAATGGTCCTTCACCGACATCCTGAACTCCGTCGGCATCGAGGTCGAGGAATTTATAGCCGTGAATGCTCCCGGCGACATAGTTGCCATACCGAATCGGGTCCCCAGTGCTGGTCACCGTGGCTGACTGATCAGCAATAACGTCGATGATCAGATCCGGAGTGG
Organism: Crateriforma conspicua; assembly: GCF_007752935.1. NCBI lineage: Bacteria > Pseudomonadati > Planctomycetota > Planctomycetia > Pirellulales > Pirellulaceae > Crateriforma > Crateriforma conspicua. The sequence continues at coordinate 7,022,194 of NZ_CP036319.1, forward strand.
ACTGAACCATCCCTTGATCGGCATCGGCAATTCCATCGCCATTGCTATCGGAAACGGACAGGTCCTCAATCACCTTATAAGTTCCGGGACGCAATCCTGAGAGCGTAAAGATGCCATTTGCATCACTGGATCCCATCACCGGCATGCCATTGACGCCAACGACAGGATTGCCACTCAGGTCCACAACGATGAATTTGACATCGGAAAGAGCTGGCTCGCCTCCCAGTCCACCACCGTCTGGTGCTTGATAAACCCCATCTGCGTTGACATCTTCAAATTTAAATCCCTCGATCGATCCGCTGGTGAAATTGTTTCCCCATTGAAGAGCTTCACCCAAAACGGTCTCAGCTTTCAATGCGACTGCAGCATTTGCTGCGGCGATTTCATTGGGATCGTTCAAACCGTTGCCGTTATGGTCGACGGTCATCACCATCGCGTCTGCTTTCCAGGAAAACTCCTGACGACTTTGAATCACAATCGCATCGGTGGATGAATCCAATGGACTTTCACCGATCAATGATTGCCCACCCGTCGATGTACCGATGAAGTCGTTCGGGTTTCCTTCGGCTTGATCTGACGTTTGGAACATGTCACCCAAAGATGACTCGTCTTCACGGATCGTGTATGTACCGGGTTCCAAACCGGTAAACCAGAACTCACCCTTGAAGTTTGACGTAGCGGTTCGAACGAACTCCCACTCGTTGACCAACGCTGTTGCCGAAGAATTCTGGTAGTTCAACACAATGGTTTCGCTACCCAACCAACGATAGAGGTTGAAAACAACATCTTCTAAGGCAGGCTCCACCAAGTTATTCACATTGGTGGTGTCACCGCTCAAGTCATAGTCATGGAATTTGTACCCATGCACAGATCCGGTGATGTAGTTCAGGAACGGATCGAAGCTAGTAGCACCGGGGCCACCGGTCAGGTCGACCATCGCGTCGTGGTCGTCGGAGTCCTTGTCCTTCGACTTCGTCGCATCGTCCAGACCACCACTGATCACCGTGAAGCTGATCTCACGGTCGGTCAGCACCAAGCCCTGACCTTCGACGGCAAGCGTCGACATGTCGTCTTCACCGACATCATCGATGTTGTCGTTGTTGATGTCCTGAGCGGACGCTTCGCGAACCGTGTAGTCCCCGGGAACCACGCCCGGGAACACGAACTTACCGTTGACCGCCGTCAGGGGACCATTGCCATCGGGGTCCGCACCGCTGACCGCCGTGGCAACCACCGAACCGCCACCGTCAACCAACTCGAACGTCACACCGTTGAGGTACGTGTCGTTGCCAGTGATCCCGTCGTTGTCAAGGTCTTCGTACTTGTAACCCATGATGTCCACAGGCAAGTAGTTGCCGTACACCAGGGAGTTGTTGCCACTGTTGAGAAGTTCTTCTCGCTTCAGCGAGTTGCCCGGCAAGCCCGCTTCACCGGCCTTCCAGACATACTCCTCACGGCTCTCAATCGTGAACGTACTGCTCGCACCTGCGTTGTTGAATGTGTGCGTCGAAGAGACCCACTCGTCACCACTGGGCAGGGTATCGCCGGTCTGAAGATTCTCGATCAGACGGTACTGACCGGGATCCAAATTGGTGAAGGCAAACTTACCATTGGCACCCGTGGTCACCGCGGCACCAACGTTCACCCAGTTACTACCGTCCTTCACTTGAAGCGTGAATTCGACGTCCTCAAGAGCCGGTTCACCCGCATCCTTGATGCCGTCACCGTCAAGGTCTTCGAACTTGATACCGTGAACGCTGCCGTAGACATAGTTCAAGAACGGACGGGCATCGTCATCAAAATCAAGACCGCCAGTTGCTCCGTCCTGGTCATAACCCAGATCATTGACGACTGCCGCACCGGTGCCATCGGTCACATTGATATTGTCACCACTGAAGACGGTGACCTGAACAACCATCGAATCCTTGACTAGCTCGTCATCCGCACCGGCGTCAATCGATTGGTCGGCCTTCTCACGAATCGTGTAGGTCTCTCCGGGATCCACGTCCGTAAACGTGAACACGCCGCTGGCGTTCGTCGTCACCGTGTCGACGACGACATTGTTGGAATCGACCAGTTCAAACTCGATACCGGCGAACGCGGGATCGTTGTTGTCCTTGACACCGTCGCCGTCCAAATCTTCGTACTTCTCGCCGGTCAACGTCACCAACGTCACGTTACCCCAGCGAAGCGATGCAAGTGCGTCGCTGCCGGTCTTCAGCGCGGCAGCATCGGAGGCTGACTGAGCCTCCGCGGGGCTGATGATCCCGTTGCCGTCGATGTCCATCGGACGGTTGTAAGCATCGCCTTCGTAAGCCGGGAAGCCTTCGTACGTGACGTCACTGTCCCACTGGAGTTCCAAACCGCTGGTGATCGTCAGCAGGCTGCTGCCAAGCGTTCCCGGGTTGTCACCCAGGTAAGGAAGGTTCGCAGGATCGAAGTTGTTCGGATCGAACTGGCTGCTCGGATCTCCTTCGGCCTGATTGCTGCTCTGCTGATCGAACGGAGCATCCAGGACTTCGCGAACCGTGTACTGGCCGGGCTCAAGACCCGTGAACCAGAACTCACCGTGCTCGTCCGTCGTCGCGGTCTTGACGAAATCCCAGTCGTAGGTAACGGCGTCACCGTTATTGCTGTTCAGATCGTAGGTGTTGGTGCCGACGAATTTGTAGATCTCAAATACCACACCTTCGACACCAGATTCCTCGGGACTGCCATTTTGACCGTTGGGGTCAAAACCACCATCGTTGTTGAAGTCCTCAAACTTCAGGCCATGGATCGACCCGGTGATGTAGTTCAGGAACGGATCGAAGCTACCGGCACTGGGGCCACCGGTCAGGTCGACCATCGCGTCGTGGTCGTTGGAGTCCTTGTCCTTCGACTTCGTCGCATCGTCCAGACCACCACTGATCACCGTGAAGCTGATCTCACGGTCGGTCAGCACCAAGCCCTGACCTTCGACGGCAAGCGTCGACATGTCGTCTTCACCGACATCATCGATGTTGTCGTTGTTGATGTCCTGAGCGGACGCTTCGCGAACCGTGTAGTCCCCAGGAACCACACCCGGGAACACGAACTTACCGTTGACCGCCGTCAGGGGACCATTGCCATCGGGGTCCGCACCGCTGACCGCCGTGGCAACCACCGAACCGCCACCGTCAACCAACTCGAACGTCACACCGTTGAGGTACGTGTCGTTGCCAGTGATCCCGTCGTTATCAAGGTCTTCGTACTTGTAACCCATGATGTCCACAGGCAAGTAGTTGCCGTACACCAGGGAGTTGTTGCCACTGTTGAGAAGTTCTTCTCGCTTCAGCGAGTTGCCCGGCAAGCCCGCTTCACCGGCCTTCCAGACATACTCCTCACGGCTCTCAATCGTGAACGTACTGCTCGCACCTGCGTTGTTGAATGTGTGCGTCGAAGAGACCCACTCGTCACCACTGGGCAGGGTATCGCCGGTCTGAAGATTCTCGATCAGACGGTACTGACCGGGATCCAAATTGGTGAAGGCAAACTTACCATTGGCACCCGTGGTCACCGCGGCACCAACGTTCACCCAGTTACTACCGTCCTTCACTTGAAGCGTGAATTCGACGTCCTCAAGAGCCGGTTCACCCGCATCCTTGATGCCGTCACCGTCAAGGTCTTCGAACTTGATACCGTGAACGCTGCCGTAGACATAGTTCAACCAAGGACGAGCATTGTCACCAAAATCACCACTATCGTCGTAGTCGTAATCCAACGCATTGACCGCGACAGCACCGTTACCCGTGGTCACATTGATATTGTCACCACTGAAGACGGTGACCTGAACAACCATCGAATCCTTGACTAGCTCGTCATCCGGACCGGCGTCAATCGATTGGTTGGACTTCTCACGAATCGTGTAGGTCTCTCCGGGATCCACGTCCGTAAACGTGAACACGCCGCTGGCGTTCGTCGTCACAGTGTCGACGACGACATTGTTGGAATCGACCAGTTCAAACTCGATACCGGCGAACGCGGGATCGTTGTTGTCCTTGACACCGTCGCCGTCCAAATCTTCGTACTTCTCGCCGGTCAACGTCACCAACGTCACGTTACCCCAGCGAAGCGATGCAAGTGCGTCGCTGCCGGTCTTCAGCGCGGCAGCATCGGAGGCTGACTGAGCCTCCGCGGGGCTGATGATCCCGTTGCCGTCGATGTCCATCGGACGGTTGTAAGCATCGCCTTCGTAAGCCGGGAAGCCTTCGTACGTGACGTCACTGTCCCACTGGAGTTCCACACCGCTGGTGATCGTCAGCAGGCTGCTGCCAAGCGTTGCCGGGTTGTCACCCAGGTAAGGAAGGTTCGCAGGATCGAAGTTGTTCGGATCGAACTGGCTACTCGGATCTCCTTCGGCCTGGTTGCTGCTCTGCTGATCGAACGGAGCATCCAGGACTTCGCGAACCGTGTACTGGCCGGGCTCAAGACCCGTGAACCAGAACTCACCGTGCTCGTCCGTCGTCGCGGTTACGGTCAGTTTTTCCCAGTCGTAGGTCGTGACGCTTGCGTTGTTACTGTTCAGATCGTAGGTGTTGGTGCCGACAAATCGGTAGATCTCATACTTCACTCCCTCCACGCCCACTTCAGCGGGATCCGCCGACGGCTGGAATGCACCATCGTTGTTGAAGTCCTCAAACTTCAAGCCATGGATCGACCCGGTGATGTAGTTCAGGAACGGATCGAAGCTACCAGCACCGGGGCCACCGGTCAGGTCGACCATCGCGTCGTGGTCGTCGGAGTCCTTGTCCTTCGACTTCGTCGCATCGTCCAGACCACCACTGATCACCGTGAAGCTGATCTCACGGTCGGTCAGCACCAAGCCCTGACCTTCGACGGCAAGCGTCGACATGTCGTCTTCACCGACATCATCGATGTTGTCGTTGTTGATGTCCTGAGCGGACGCTTCGCGAACCGTGTAGTCCCCAGGAACCACACCCGGGAACACGAACTTACCGTTGACCGCCGTCAGGGGACCATTGCCATCGGGGTCCGCACCGCTGACCGCCGTGGCAACCACCGAACCGCCACCGTCAACCAACTCGAACGTCACACCGTTGAGGTACGTGTCGTTGCCAGTGATCCCGTCGTTATCAAGGTCTTCGTACTTGTAACCCATGATGTCCACAGGCAAGTAGTTGCCGTACACCAGGGAGTTGTTGCCACTGTTGAGAAGTTCTTCTCGCTTCAGCGAGTTGCCCGGCAAGCCCGCTTCACCGGCCTTCCAGACATACTCCTCACGGCTCTCAATCGTGAACGTACTGCTCGCACCTGCGTTGTTGAATGTGTGCGTCGAAGAGACCCACTCGTCACCACTGGGCAGGGTATCGCCGGTCTGAAGATTCTCGATCAGACGGTACTGACCGGGATCCAAATTGGTGAAGGCAAACTTACCATTGGCACCCGTGGTCACCGCGGCACCAACGTTCACCCAGTTACTACCGTCCTTCACTTGAAGCGTGAATTCGACGTCCTCAAGAGCCGGTTCACCCGCATCCTTGATGCCGTCACCGTCAAGGTCTTCGAACTTGATACCGTGAACGCTGCCGTAGACATAGTTCAACCAAGGACGAGCATTGTCACCAAAATCACCACTATCGTCGTAGTCGTAATCCAACGCATTGACCGCGACAGCACCGTTACCCGTGGTCACATTGATGTTATCGCCACTGAATACCGTAACCGTGGCAACCATCGAATCTTTGACCAACTCGTCATCCGGACCGGCGTCAATCGATTGGTTGGACTTCTCACGAATCGTGTAGGTCTCTCCGGGATCCACGTCCGTAAACGTGAACACGCCGCTGGCGTTCGTCGTCACAGTGTCGACGACGACATTGTTGGAATCGACCAGTTCAAACTCGATACCGGCGAACGCGGGATCGTTGTTGTCCTTGACACCGTCGCCGTCCAAATCTTCGTACTTCTCGCCGGTCAACGTCACCAACGTCACGTTACCCCAGCGAAGCGATGCAAGTGCGTCGCTGCCGGTCTTCAGCGCGGCAGCATCGGAGGCTGACTGAGCCTCCGCGGGGCTGATGATCCCGTTGCCGTCGATGTCCATCGGACGGTTGTAAGCATCGCCTTCGTAAGCCGGGAAGCCTTCGTACGTGACGTCACTGTCCCACTGGAGTTCCAAACCGCTGGTGATCGTCAGCAGACTGCTGCCAAGCGTTGCCGGGTTGTCACCCAGGTAAGGAAGGTTCGCAGGATCGAAGTTGTTCGGATCGAACTGGCTGCTCGGATCTCCTTCGGCCTGGTTGCTGCTCTGCTGATCGAACGGAGCATCCAGGACTTCGCGAACCGTGTACTGGCCGGGCTCAAGACCCGTGAACCAGAACTCACCGTGCTCGTCCGTCGTCGCGGTTACGGTCAGTTTTTCCCAGTCGTAGGTCGTGACGCTTGCGTTGTTACTGTTCAGATCGTAGGTGTTGGTGCCGACAAATCGGTAGATCTCATACTTCACTCCCTCCACGCCCACTTCAGCGGGATCCGCCGACGGCTGGAATGCACCATCGTTGTTGAAGTCCTCAAACTTCAAGCCATGGATCGACCCGGTGATGTAGTTCAGGAACGGATCGAAGCTACCAGCACCGGGGCCACCGGTCAGGTCGACCATCGCGTCGTGGTCGTCGGAGTCCTTGTCCTTCGACTTCGTCGCATCGTCCAGACCACCACTGATCACCGTGAAGCTGATCTCACGGTCGGTCAGCACCAAGCCCTGACCTTCGACGGCAAGCGTCGACATGTCGTCTTCACCGACATCATCGATGTTGTCGTTGTTGATGTCCTGAGCGGACGCTTCGCGAACCGTGTAGTCCCCGGGAACCACGCCCGGGAACACGAACTTACCGTTGACCGCCGTCAGGGGACCATTGCCATCGGGGTCCGCACCGCTGACCGCCGTGGCAACCACCGAACCGCCACCGTCAACCAACTCGAACGTCACACCGTTGAGGTACGTGTCGTTGCCAGTGATCCCGTCGTTATCAAGGTCTTCGTACTTGTAACCCATGATGTCCACAGGCAAGAAGTTGCCGTACACCAGGGAGTTGTTGCCACTGTTGAGAAGTTCTTCTCGCTTCAGCGAGTTGCCCGGCAAGCCCGCTTCACCGGCCTTCCAGACATACTCCTCACGGCTCTCAATCGTGAACGTACTGCTCGCACCTGCGTTGTTGAATGTGTGCGTCGAAGAGACCCACTCGTCACCACTGGGCAGGGTATCGCCGGTCTGAAGATTCTCGATCAGACGGTACTGACCGGGATCCAAATTGGTGAAGGCAAACTTACCATTGGCACCCGTGGTCACCGCGGCACCAACGTTCACCCAGTTACTACCGTCCTTCACTTGAAGCGTGAATTCGACGTCCTCAAGAGCCGGTTCACCCGCATCCTTGATGCCGTCACCGTCAAGGTCTTCGAACTTGATACCGTGAACGCTGCCGTAGACATAGTTCAACCAAGGACGAGCATTGTCACCAAAATCACCACTATCGTCGTAGTCGTAATCCAACGCATTGACCGCGACAGCACCGTTACCCGTGGTCACATTGATATTGTCACCACTGAAGACGGTGACCTGAACAACCATCGAATCCTTGACTAGCTCGTCATCCGGACCGGCGTCAATCGATTGGTTGGACTTCTCACGAATCGTGTAGGTCTCTCCGGGATCCACGTCCGTAAACGTGAACACGCCGCTGGCGTTCGTCGTCACAGTGTCGACGACGACATTGTTGGAATCGACCAGTTCAAACTCGATACCGGCGAACGCGGGATCGTTGTTGTCCTTGACACCGTCGCCGTCCAAATCTTCGTACTTCTCGCCGGTCAACGTCACCAACGTCACGTTACCCCAGCGAAGCGATGCAAGTGCGTCGCTGCCGGTCTTCAGCGCGGCAGCATCGGAGGCTGACTGAGCCTCCGCGGGGCTGATGATCCCGTTGCCGTCGATGTCCATCGGACGGTTGTAAGCATCGCCTTCGTAAGCCGGGAAGCCTTCGTACGTGACGTCACTGTCCCACTGGAGTTCCACACCGCTGGTGATCGTCAGCAGGCTGCTGCCAAGCGTTGCCGGGTTGTCACCCAGGTAAGGAAGGTTCGCAGGATCGAAGTTGTTCGGATCGAACTGGCTACTCGGATCTCCTTCGGCCTGGTTGCTGCTCTGCTGATCGAACGGAGCATCCAGGACTTCGCGAACCGTGTACTGGCCGGGCTCAAGACCCGTGAACCAGAACTCACCGTGCTCGTCCGTCGTCGCGGTTACGGTCAGTTTTTCCCAGTCGTAGGTCGTGACGCTTGCGTTGTTACTGTTCAGATCGTAGGTGTTGGTGCCGACAAATCGGTAGATCTCATACTTCACTCCCTCCACGCCCACTTCAGCGGGATCCGCCGACGGCTGGAATGCACCATCGTTGTTGAAGTCCTCAAACTTCAAGCCATGGATCGACCCGGTGATGTAGTTCAGGAACGGATCGAAGCTACCAGCACCGGGGCCACCGGTCAGGTCGACCATCGCGTCGTGGTCGTCGGAGTCCTTGTCCTTCGACTTCGTCGCATCGTCCAGACCACCACTGATCACCGTGAAGCTGATCTCACGGTCGGTCAGCACCAAGCCCTGACCTTCGACGGCAAGCGTCGACATGTCGTCTTCACCGACATCATCGATGTTGTCGTTGTTGATGTCCTGAGCGGACGCTTCGCGAACCGTGTAGTCCCCAGGAACCACACCCGGGAACACGAACTTACCGTTGACCGCCGTCAGGGGACCATTGCCATCGGGGTCCGCACCGCTGACCGCCGTGGCAACCACCGAACCGCCACCGTCAACCAACTCGAACGTCACACCGTTGAGGTACGTGTCGTTGCCAGTGATCCCGTCGTTATCAAGGTCTTCGTACTTGTAACCCATGATGTCCACAGGCAAGAAGTTGCCGTACACCAGGGAGTTGTTGCCACTGTTGAGAAGTTCTTCTCGCTTCAGCGAGTTGCCCGGCAAGCCCGCTTCACCGGCCTTCCAGACATACTCCTCACGGCTCTCAATCGTGAACGTACTGCTCGCACCTGCGTTGTTGAATGTGTGCGTCGAAGAGACCCACTCGTCACCACTGGGCAGGGTATCGCCGGTCTGAAGATTCTCGATCAGACGGTACTGACCGGGATCCAAATTGGTGAAGGCAAACTTACCATTGGCACCCGTGGTCACCGCGGCACCAACGTTCACCCAGTTACTACCGTCCTTCACTTGAAGCGTGAATTCGACGTCCTCAAGAGCCGGTTCACCCGCATCCTTGATGCCGTCACCGTCAAGGTCTTCGAACTTGATACCGTGAACGCTGCCGTAGACATAGTTCAACCAAGGACGAGCATTGTCACCAAAATCACCACTATCGTCGTAGTCGTAATCCAACGCATTGACCGCGACAGCACCGTTACCCGTGGTCACATTGATGTTATCGCCACTGAATACCGTAACCGTGGCAACCATCGAATCTTTGACCAACTCGTCATCCGGACCGGCGTCAATCGATTGGTTGGCCTTCTCACGAATCGTGTAGGTCTCTCCGGGATCCACGTCCGTAAACGTGAACACGCCGCTGGCGTTCGTCGTCACAGTGTCGACGACGACATTGTTGGAATCGACCAGTTCAAACTCGATACCGGCGAACGCGGGATCGTTGTTGTCCTTGACACCGTCGCCGTCCAAATCTTCGTACTTCTCGCCGGTCAACGTCACCAACGTCACGTTACCCCAGCGAAGCGATGCAAGTGCGTCGCTGCCGGTCTTCAGCGCGGCAGCATCGGAGGCTGACTGAGCCTCCGCGGGGCTGATGATCCCGTTGCCGTCGATGTCCATCGGACGGTTGTAAGCATCGCCTTCGTAAGCCGGGAAGCCTTCGTACGTGACGTCACTGTCCCACTGGAGTTCCACACCGCTGGTGATCGTCAGCAGGCTGCTGCCAAGCGTTGCCGGGTTGTCACCCAGGTAAGGAAGGTTCGCAGGATCGAAGTTGTTCGGATCGAACTGGCTGCTCGGATCTCCTTCGGCCTGATTGCTGCTCTGCTGATCGAACGGAGCATCCAGGACTTCGCGAACCGTGTACTGGCCGGGCTCAAGACCCGTGAACCAGAACTCACCGTGCTCGTCCGTCGTCGCGGTTACGGTCAGTTTTTCCCAGTCGTAGGTCGTGACGCTTGCGTTGTTACTGTTCAGATCGTAGGTGTTGGTGCCGACAAATCGGTAGATCTCATACTTCACTCCCTCCACGCCCACTTCAGCGGGATCCGCCGACGGCTGGAATGCACCATCGTTGTTGAAGTCCTCAAACTTCAAGCCATGGATCGACCCGGTGATGTAGTTCAGGAACGGATCGAAGCTAGTAGCACCGGGGCCACCGGTCAGGTCGACCATCGCGTCGTGGTCGTTGGAGTCCTTGTCCTTCGACTTCGTCGCATCGTCCAGACCACCACTGATCACCGTGAAGCTGATCTCACGGTCGGTCAGCACCAAGCCCTGACCTTCGACGGCAAGCGTCGACATGTCGTCTTCACCGACATCATCGATGTTGTCGTTGTTGATGTCCTGAGCGGACGCTTCGCGAACCGTGTAGTCCCCAGGAACCACACCCGGGAACACGAACTTACCGTCGACCGCCGTCAGGGGACCACTGCCATCGGGGTCCGCACCGCTGACCGCCGTGGCAACCACCGAACCGCCACCGTCAACCAACTCGAACGTCACACCGTTGAGGTACGTGTCGTTGCCAGTGATCCCGTCGTTATCAAGGTCTTCGTACTTGTAACCCATGATGTCCACAGGCAAGAAGTTGCCGAAGATCAGCGACGAGTCAGCTGACTGGGGATTTTTCAGGGCGCCCTTCAGGATGGCCATGTCGATCTCGTCTTGAGTCAACTGTCCATCGGCATCTAGATCCAATGGCCGATCATAGGCGGCGCCCACGTAAGGACCGGTTTCGAACGTTGTTGCATCGTCCCACTGCAGTTCGTCACGACTGTTGATCGTATAGATCGTGTTCGAAGCATCAATGGGATCAAAGTCCGTTCCCGGGGCCCCTACTTGCTGCCCCGTCGACAGTACATAGTCGCTAAAGTCAGGTCCGGCTGAGATGCTGAGCGCCGTTGCCGACTCCGTTACCAAGGCAAAGTCGGCGGCGATGATGACATTGGAGCCATCGACGCGAACTGCAATGCCAAGAGCCTCGGAAATGGCAGTACCAGCCGCTTGCGCGACTTCGTCCGTTGTGGTCAGTCCGGAAATGTCAATCAAGACGTCCGGCGATCCACCGCCTGTGCTGAATTCGAACGTTGTCCCGTCAATTTCGAACGGTGCCGCTCCTCCAGGAACCAGATCGACACTCAAGACGGTTGACTCAAGATCCAAGTTCTCACGAACCACATACTGCCCGGGTCGCAATCCGGTAAACCAGTATTCGCCATGAACGTTGGTAAATTCCGTACCCGCCAATTCCCAATCAAACGTATTCACCGGGTCGGCACCACTGAAGGGGACCGTCGTGTTGGTACCCGCAAATCGGTAGATCTGGAACCCTACGCCTTCCAAACCACGTTCGCCGTCGGCGTAGTCAAAGGTTCCATCGCCATCCAAGTCTTCAAACTTCACGCCGTGAACGCTGCCGGCGATGTAGTTGCGGAATGTAATATCGTCTTCGACCAAGCCGCCCAGCCCGGTGTTGGTCAACGTGACGTCGAAGGAGGTCGGCAGTTGCATGTTTGAATCCTGAGATTCAAAGGCAACGCTCAAACCCTGCATGTCATCAGCCATTCCGTCGGGCGTTCCGGCGTACAGAAAGTCGCCCGACAGGTTTTCGCTAACAATGTAGTCGCTGGGCGTTAGAAAGCTGAACGAGAATTCACCGTTAGGCCCCGTCAAAACCGGAGAAACGGGGTTTCCCAAAGCATCAACAACAGGATTTCCAGAATCGTACGTCAACACAATCTGGACATTGTCCAACGGGGTGTCATCAGCCGATGGCCCATCGCCCGTCAAGTCTTCTAGCTTGACGCCGCTGATTTCCGCACCGCGCACCACGTCGATTCGGTGATCTTCCACTTCGCCATCGTTCGCATGTCCGGTGGGGCCGAGTGGCCGCTCTCCGTTAGGGCCTGGGGCGACCATATCACATGGATCGCTGAAGACGCGAATCCGAAGAATCGTCGATCCTTTGTCTGTAACATCCGCGGTGGTTGGGACCGACACCGGCAACGCCAGAGTGCCAGCCGTGGTCACCATAACCCCGTTAGCAATCGACTCTGATGCGGTGAAGCTACCGTCCCCATCCCAGTCGATCCAGGCACTGACATACCCCGGCTGCGCGGCGCTGACGCCTTGAATATCGAGATTGACAGTTCCGGCCGTCGTCGACATTGAATGACTGACGAAAACACCCGGCGTGGTGGCTCCATCATTTCCATAGCTGACGATGCCGTCTTCGTCGGCATTACCGCTGTTGTCGTCTTTGGTCGCTGCGGAATTATCGACGGTCCCATCACCGATTTCATCGTCAGGTGCAACCGACCCGAAATACGGGCCGACAATTGCATCACCATTGGCATCGACGACCGCATGCCGTGGACCGTCTGCGGCCAAAGTGGTGTCATAGTCCGTGCCCATAAAGGTGCCGGCATCACCAAAATCGTACTCAACATCGTTGTTGGCTGCGTCTGCAATCTCGACTGCAACGTGTGCACTAAACACAGCCCCATCAACACCTGGCTGTGCATTGTACGCCCACTCCATTAAACCAGGGCCTCCAGCCGAAGCAGTGGTCGGCAAAACACTTGCACCTCCAGCGATGTTGGCATCCGCATCTTGGTCGTTCAACACTTCTGCCTGAAGGGCTTGCATCAAAGCCGGATCCGTCGTCGCGCTTGCGGTACCGTTGGCGTACCTCGCGTGAGTCGAATCCAGGACGGCATGTCCTTCGGCGACGGGGCCAACATCCACTGAACTTCCGGGATAGTCGAACTGCATCAGTCCGCCGGGAGTATTGATCAAGAATTCGTCTTGGCCAAGCGTCGCTGAATCGACAACCGGGTTACCCTGATTGACCCCCAAATAGGAACCAATACTCGCAATGATGTCGGTCGAATTGCCTGAGGTTAGCGTCACCTCGACCTTGCGATCGATGGGGCTGCTTCCAATCGGATGAATGTACACTGCCGTACCAACTTGGTCGTTGCCGGCATCGTTGCTCGCAGACTCAAACTCACCCTCGCCCGAACCAGGAAACGCAGATCCAGCGGGGTCTGAAAGCGACTTCAGATGCGCGGAGTTGGTACCCACAGTCGTGAAGATTTCGCTCGCGCTAAACACCCCGTCGCCGTCGTTGTCGACCTTGATCGTCACGTCCATGCCGTTGAAATTGCCAGACGTCTCGGTGAAGTTTGCAGCAATCGCAATCGCCGCATTGCCGCCCGCTGGAACCTTGTCAATTTGGGCCGTTACCGTTTCGGTAATCGGATTGCTTGATGAATTGAACATCTGCTCCCAATCACCAACTGCTTGGGCAGCCAACAGTCGTCGATCTTCCAGTTTGTCCAAACCGTTTAAGCGTGCCTTGGTGTCGCTCTTGGAGGCCTGTCGCTTCGACTTGCGTCGCTTTCGTTTCGGCCCGATGGCGAAGGGCAGGCCCATCATCAGGTAGGGGGCGACCGGTGCCTTGCGTCGCGTGATTTCAAACGGCACCGCGTCGACGATCGCGTTCCAGATCGCCAGCACGCCCAGGCCGATCCGGTAGATCCACGAGCCCCGGAATGCTTCGCGGTAGCGTTGGATCCGCGCGGCACGCTTTTCCGCCCACCGCTGGCGGTACACATCCATCCGTGAGGCCCAACGACTGGCTTTGGCCATCAGTCGGTCTTGCTTAACACTCGATTCTTGTTGCCGGCGCTTGCTGCTGCGAAACATCGATCGGTTGATCATTGGGTTACTTCCCGAAAACAAAGGGGGGGTCGCACGGTCGAATCGGCCGATTTCTTTCGTCGATTCATTGGTACGAGTGATTGCGGATGTTCAGGGGCTCTGCGACGCATCGCGAGCTTCACGGATGTCAAACTTCAGTACTTGTTTCAAGCGGGGGACCACCTGTCGCGCCGTTCACCAGGAGCGTTCGGGGGGTATCCCAGCATTCCGCTTTATAGTCGTCACCAGGGGGGCTCGCAATCATTTTCCGAAGTGAAGATTTGACGATTACGGCGATTACGAGGCGGACTCACCCCATTTGACCCCGATATTTGGGGGATTTCACTCAATCCACCGAGTTTCCTTCACCGAAAATTTTTTCGCAAAATTTCGTCGCCGGCGGGGCAAAATCGATGCGGGGTCGCTGATCCCGATCCCACGGAAGACTTCACCGGTGCCGGTCAGCACGCCTGGACGGAACATGGCAAGCCGAACGGCATATCGGACGGCGATTTACGTCCTTTCCGGGACTTTTCCTTCAATCCCCGATGCCACCCCTTGTGCGAATGGGCGGATGCAAACCGCGGTGCAACCCGATGAGAGATCGGGCAAAAGTCGGGATTGGCGGTTTCGCGTGAGTCCCCGTGGAGGGAAAACCCAAGCAGTGCGGATGCCCAGGTGGAACGGACAACCCCACCAATGGTGTATTACCTTTGATTCGGCCGGCTCACCACGCTGCAAGAACCACCCCACGGAGGTGAACGAGTACGCCATGTCCTGTTCATTGACGCGGCGTTCTGACGCGAGCCCGTTGGGGCCGTGTTCACCACAACGTCCCACACGGGTGGCACTTGAATTAGGATATCGCATACCCCTAGATAGTGATGTTTGCGGCGATCCTCAGGGACCATGTTCATCGCCGCAAAATGCCCCCCCGCACGAACGGAAACGTCAAAGATGCATGTCGATCTACGCCCCGCCAATGAAGCGATCAAGCAAGGAAAATTGCGGGAAGCTTACGAGATCTGCCAGCAAGCGATTTCCGTCGACCCGGCAAACGCAGACGCGATTGGTTTACTTGGAATCGTCGCCGGGCGGATGGGCAATCACGAAATGGCGGCTCGATTGATGGGCGATGCGTTGACGATCCGTCCGAGCGACAACCACTTTCGCCGAAACTACGTCACGGCGTTGGTTTCACTGGACCGATTGCCCGAAGCCCGCCGTTGTGTCGACGAAGGTCTGGCGCGCGAGCCCGAGCACGCGGGTTTGCTGTCGCTGATGGGCGTGGTCGCGGGGCGAGACGGGGATTTGGATACCGCGATCGAGGCGTTGGAGAAAGCCGCAAAGCTGCAGCCGAACGTTCCGCAGATTCAATACAACTTGGGCGAACTGCATCGTCGCCGGTCGGATCACCAATCCGCAAAAGCCGCGTGGGAGCGTTGTTTGGCACTGGATCCAAAGCACACCGATGCGTTGAACAACCTCGCGGGACTGTGCCTGGCCGATGGTGACTTTTTGGAATCGCTTGGCCACATCCAAGAGTTGTTGAAGTTGTCGCCGCGGTCGGCCCAAGCTTTTGGAAACCTCTCGGTGGCCATGCACGCTGCGGGCGACGTCCGCCAAGCGATTGTTTGTTTACGGAATGCCCTAACCATCAACAGATCACAGAAAGATTTCAGATTTCGCCTCGTCAATTTGCTGATTTCAAGTGCCGAGTTCGAAGAAGCAGAGAAAGAACTTTCTGACTGGCGGGCCATGGAGACTAGTGACGCGCGACTCCTAGCCATCACCGCTCGTATGCTGGAGCGACAGGGCAAGCTTGATGAAGCCCGCCAAGTATTTGATTCCATCGCGGATGCCGATCGCGACTCGACCCCCGTCATGATGACCGATGCTATCTTATGTGATGCCGAAGGCGATAAGGCGGGAGCCGTCGAGCGATTGGACCAGGTGGTCGAAAACAATCCCGACGCGATGGATCAAATCGGAATCCGATTCTTGATGGCGAAATGCAAAGACAGCTTGGGTCAATACGAGGAAGCGTTTGAGCATGCTTCGGTCGGCAACGAATTACGACGCAAGGGCTTTGGCACCCCGTTCCAACCGGAGTCGAGTGTTCAGGTTCGCGACTTGACCATCGACGCGTATCGCGAGGCTTGGAAGTCACATGACCCTGCGGCCGGCTGTCCAAGCGATCGGCCGGTGTTCATTGTCGGCATGCCACGAAGCGGGACTTCGATCACCGAACAAATCCTGGGATCACACCCCGACGTTTTTGCCGCGGGTGAGTTGCAGCTTTTGTCGGCCTTGGTCCGAGAAACCGGTCGCCAGAGCGAACCGGAGGATTCGACCTCTGTCTTCCGCATTGTCGACCACCAAAAGGATGGATCCAAGGTGCCGATGATTCCGGCGGATTTTTCTGCGGAAACGCTGCGGGAAATCGGGCAGCAGTATGTGAATCAGATTGAGGCGATGAGTTCCGGTGAGGCAAGGATCACCGACAAGATGCCTTATAACTTTCTGTTCGTTCCGCTGATCAAAATGGCGTTGCCGAATGCGAAGATCATCCATACGCGTCGGCACCCGCTGGACACTTGTTTGTCGTGCTTCTTCCAAAACTTCACCGGCGGAAGTGAGTTTTCGTTCGACTTAGAAGACCTGGCGGTCTATTACAAAAACTATGTTCACACCATGTCCGCGTGGCGGGATGACCTGGGTGTCGAAATGCTTGAAGTCGACTATGAGTCGCTGGTGTCCGATCCGGAACCGGTCGTACGCCAGATGCTCGATTACATCGGCATGCCGTGGGATCCGAACTGTTTGAAATCTCACGAATCCAAGCGAGTCGTCGCAACCGCCAGTTACCAACAGGTCCGCGAACCGATCTACACCAAGTCGGTCCATCGTTGGAAAAACTATGAGAAGCAGTTGCAGCCCTTGCGGGATGAGCTTGCCGATCTGTTGGGTGAACCGATTGGTTGATCGGACGTCAGCGTCATTGGGCCGGAGCGACGCTGTGGCGTCTGCTGAATGTGAGTCATCATTTGCGGAGTCGAATTGACCTGCCCCGCAGACAGATCAGCAACTGGGGCTGCGGCGGTTTGGCCCGACCTCGGAGCGGGAGGATGCAGTCATGGGGCCCGGTTGCTGACGCGTCGCGGCTCACGGGGACGGAGAAGTGAAGGCGTGGGGGGGCGCCCGGTCGCTGACGCGTCACGGCTTACGGGGTGGGTGAGTGAAAGCGTGGGGGCGCCCGGTTGCTGACGCGTCACGGCTCACGGGGTGGGTGGAGGCACACGGGCCCGGTCGTTGACGCGTCGCGGCTTACGGGGAGGGTGAGTGATGGCGTGGGGGCGTGGGGGCGCCCGGCCGCTGATGCGTCGCGGCTCACGGGGAGGGTGAGTGAAAGCGTGGAGGGCCCGGTCGCTGACGCGTCGCGGCTCACGGGGTGGGAGAGTGAAGGCGTGGGGGCCCGGTCGCTGACGCGTCACGGCTCACGGGGAGGGTGAGGTGAAGGCGTGGGTGGTTAGAGTTGTTCGCGGATGGCGGCGGCGACGTGCTCGGCCAGCTTGGCGCTGCCTTCGTTGGTGTAGTGGACGTTGGCGGGTCGTTGTTGGCCGGCGATCGGGTCTTCGCTGGCGTAGTCGTGCATGGGATCGACCGCGATGCCGCCGACTTCGTTGATGACTTCGCGAGCCAGCTGGTTGTAGAACACCGAATCGTCGGCAATCCGACCTTGGGCACCTTGCGGCACCGGCGTGGTGTCACGCCAAATCAGGGCGGCGCCGGTCTTCTTCAGCTTGCCGATGATCGTCCGCAGGTTGGCGACGTAATCCGCCGGGCTGACTTGACGGGCGTTTTGCGGATCGTTGGGGTCGGCCAGGTTCTTGCCTTCGGGCGACATGAATTTCAGGTCGTGAAGTCCGAACCGAACAAATCAGCGAATGCGTGATGATCCCGTTTTCGGTTGCGGCGTGACGCAAAAAATGCGTGACCCTACAGCGGACCGCATTAAAGCCCTACCATCCTCGGGCATGTCTGGTACAGATTACGCACATGGCGGAGCAAATCGGCCGACGAAAGTTTGACAGATTTTCCGAAAAGTCGATGCTATTTGATAGCAAACGCTTCGTTTGGATTGGACGACGGCCACCGGTGATTAGGCCCACCGGTGACCGCCATTTTTTTCCATGCCGATGGCACAGAGGACAACCGCATTCTGCGCTCGCGTCGACCGCGACGCAACCCAGAAAGCGGACTGACTATCGGCATATTCGCGGATACCGAAAATGCCAAAAACCACTGCCCCTGCTGGTCCCGCCACACTGGCCCCATTTGCCGTTGATCGCAAAGAGGCCGCCCGACTGATCTGTGTGTCTGTCCGCATGCTGCAGGAATTGACCCATCCCAATGGGCCGATTCGGAGCAAGCGAGTCGGAGCCAAGCACGTCTACCCCATTGCGGAACTGCAAAGGTTCCTCGACGTGTCGACCGAAACCGCTGGCGAGTAGTCCCGCACGGGATTCACCACCATGGACGCCAGCGCACGCGGCACAGAGGCCGCCACGGACAAGATCCGTCTGACCGCATCCCAAGTGGATGCGGTCGCCCGTCTACTGCTCTCTGCGACGACGGAAGCCAACAAAAAAACGGCCCCCGGGAATGAGCCGGACGCCGTTTCATGTTTTTGCACCGGCGGAGCCACGCCGGTAGCAAGGAAGACCCAAAGCCGGAGGACAGGCAGTGAGCTTTTACATTCTACCGATTGAACCACCGACGCCAAACCCATCGCCGAATCAACCGGGGAAATTGGCCGAGCAATTCATGGTGGTGAGCCTAAGTCTCTACTTAGGCGAGCATCGCGGCGACGGGAGGGCGCAAAAATGAGCGACCTACAAGTCCACCCGATCGCGAACATCTTTCCGATGATGGATGCGGTCAGCTTTGAAGCATTGAAGGCCGACATCAAGTCATGCGAAGGAGTCGATGAACCGGGTCTTCTGTACGAAGGCAAGATCCTTGACGGTCGCAACCGCTACAAAGCGTGCCAAGAGCTTGGTCTGCAAATGCGATGGCAGGAGGTCGAATTGGCCGACCCTGACGAAGCAGATGCGTTTGATCCTTATCAGCATGTGATGACGCACAACTTGCATCGTCGTCACTTGAAGCAAACGCAGCGAGCAATGATCGCGGCGAAGCTGGCGACGTTGAAGCAAGGCCAAAAAGCGTCAAATGACGTTTTATCGATTGATGATGCAGCGGTGATGCTGAACGTATCGCCGAAGTCCGTCGACCGAGCCAAGCACGTCGTGGCCAACGGCAGCAAACCACTGATCGAAGCCGTGGAAGCTTGCGACATCACCGTCAGCATGGCCGAGAAGCTTTGCAAGGCTTGTGATAACAAGCGTGAGCAATCGCGTCTGGTCAAAGAAGGAAAGAAGGCGATCAAGGAGTGGCTGGAACCGCCGGCCGACGAAGCAGGCAACGGTAGCGGCGACGACCACGACGGGTCTGTCCAAAGCCAAACGGACACACCGGAAGCGGAAACGGTTGCGGCGTTCAAGCGAACGGAATCCCGCATGATGACGATGCGGATGCTCGTGAACGAACTGGCCGACCACGAGGTGTCTGTACTGCGAGAGCTGTTGGAATCGCGGCTTGCTGATTGTGGAGGTGGCCAGGGATGAGCACCACCGATAAGTTTTTCCAATTCCCAATCGCTGCACTTCGCACGGACAAGCGTTTAGACGAAATCGACGAGCACGAGAAGCGCCGGACCATCGGTCGAATTATCGACTACTCGATCCAGCACGTCGCATTCACCGCCGATGGTCTATCGTCAGAAGACGTGGAGGCCGCAGCTGACAACTATTGTGAAAGCAATCCGTCAGTAACCAAGCCGCCATCACGATGGAAGCGACAAATCCTATACGCCGCTGACATTCTAGGCGTGAGCTATTCCGGCGACCCTAACTACAACGCCACCAGGGACGTGTTCAATGAAATCAACACGTGTCCCGGAGGCGACCGTCAGGTTCGGGTGCGGACCGATTTGGTTTGGTCGGCTCGCGATGAGGAATCCTGGACGTTTCGCCAGTTTGCGGTTTTGGCTGCGATCTATGCAGGTGTCGGTGCCAACAAGAAGGCTCGGCTATCGTTCGACTACATCGCGGCGATGGCGTGCGGGTGTTCCACGATGGCAGAGTATGACCAGCACGTCCCGCCTGAAAATCGCATGTCCCGTCGTCAGGTGCGATGGACGGTTGAGTCATTAGACGATCGCGGTCTATTCGCCAGAGCAACACCGGATGGTCGGCGGATGCACTATTCGATGCGGCTCAGCAAGCCGGAGTTGATGACCATGCTGGCGGAGGAATTGGCCAAGAAGGAGGCGAAGCGAAGCAACCAGCGTGCGGCAACTGCGAAGATCCGCGAGCACGCCGAGCACATCCGCAACAGTCAGTCGGGAGCGTAACGAAAGTGTCCAAGCGTTGTCCAAGCAATGTCCAAGCGAGTGTCCACTTACATAGCAAGCCGTGAAAACGGCCGATTCGAGTGTCCACTTACATAGGGTGTCCAAGCAACGTCCGTACCCGTGTCCATAGGTGTGTCCAAGCAAGTGTCCAAGCGAGTGTCCACTTCTAATAGAAACCTCTTCATAGAAGCCTTCTATAGAAACCACCAATAGAAACCTTCTATGAGCGCACACACTCCGCGAATTTTTGATTCGAATCCTCAAAAACTGGAAGGAACCAAGGCCAGTGACCACACCCATGACCCTGATCGGCGACCGTGGCCAACGTCTGCTTTGCGGCCGACTGACCCAAACCTTGGAACGCGGCCAAGTGGTGGTGCTGACCAAGCCAACGCCGACCACGTTCAAGTTGATTGCGGTCGACACCAGTAGCGTCGATCAACTGGCGTCGTTCCTGTCCGCCGACGAAGCCGAAGCGAACAGCCTTGCACACGCGGTCGCAGTGGCGACCAAACCCAAACGACGATCACGGAGCAAAGCAAAGTGACCAAGAGCAAAACCAAACAGAAGGTCGACCCAAACGTCGTGGCACTCCTGCCGCTCGAAAGACACGACGAAACACCCGTCAGGATCGGTCGGACGATGCGTCGGATTGAACGTGGGACGCTGATTGAAGTTGTCCGCGAAGGCAATCGCCTTTTTCTTTGCGTGTTGCCCGAATCGGCGATCGAGGAGCCGGACGATGCGAACCGGTGAGCGATGCCAATGCGGCGGTCGGATGCGAACATACAAGACGCGGACTCAAGGCTGCCGACGAACGCGATATCTCAAATGCGATCTTTGCGGCGAGACTGGCAAGGAACCCGTGCGGTTGGACGCCGAAGGCTATCCGATCCGTGTACCAGCGGCTGGTACACACTTCGTTGAAACAATGGAACAACGGGAAACAATGTCGGCATGGACGGAACCAACGCGATGACCGACACGCCCGCGATTATGTTTCACTTGCCCCGGCTGAGCTTGGAAGAGTTGGTCAGTTGGGAAGTTGTCTTCGGCGGTGCGAACGCGGAGAACCCAAGTTTGCTTTGGGCGTGGCTGGCGGAGTCGATGCACTGCGAGTTCGGCCGCCGATTCTCCGAAGCCGAAACGCCGGAAGAATCTCAAATGATGCGGCCACCGGTCGACCAGATGAGCGACGCGGAGATCGTCACCGCGGCCGTCACGTTTGCGTCGCTGAGTTACGGCGTGCTGTCGGCGGCCGAAGCGGACTTCATCGACGCTTGCACCAAATACTTTCTGAATCAAACCAAGAGCCGCCGAGGAGAACGGACCTATGCCCATTCCCAAGCCTGATGAATGGATGACCGTCAAAGAGATCGCGGCAGCGTTTGGCGTTTGTCCGAACACGATCCGCCGACGCGCGGCAGCAAAACAATTCCCCCAGCCGTATCGAATTTCACGCCGAGTGTATCGGTGGAAGCGTGCCGAGGTGGAAGCGTTCGCCGAACAATGCCCGCGCGGCATTGATTCGCCGAGTTACCAATCATCATCCAAATAAAACCAAAGGGGACGACGATGAAAAACGACTTCAGCTATCTGGCCCAAGACCCAACCGCCAGAGCATCCAAACGTAACACATCGGTCAGCGACACCGTGGCCGAAATTCGTTCGCGTACTGCGGGCATGGAACCCAAAGAGCTGCAAGAGACGGCCGCAAAGGTTCACGAAATGGCCAAGCAGCACCACGCCAAGCATGGCCACAACTGGACCGACCAAGCCGAAGCGGATCACGATCAACTGATGGGGCTGTTCAACGACCTAAAAGCCAAGGCCGATCGGTTGTCGAATGGTTTGCTTGACGCGGGCCGCCAACGATTCGGAACGGGTGATCGTTACTTGTGTGCGACCAATGCCGCGGGCGAACAAATGTTCGGCATTCAACGCGGCATGAAGATGACCGACACGCCGGGATGCCAGCGAACCGAGAACCCAAACGCATTCGGTGAAATGCTGGTGGCCATCGCTACCGGTGACGTGTCCCACGTTTCGCGTGAAGTCGGTGCCGCCCTGAGCGGTGCCAGCGGAAGCGGCGGCGGCTACACGGTGCCCCAGGGTTTCAACGCCCAAGTGATTGACCTGACGATGCCGAAGCTACGGCTTGGTCAGTTGGGCATGAGCGTGTGGAACCTTGAAAGCGACCACAACCTGATGCCGAAGCTGCTGAGCCGACCGGAACCTGAAGTAAAATTCGAGAACAAGAAGTTCGCAGAAAAAGACCTGACGTTCGGGCAAGTTCATATCTACCCGAGGACGTTCGGTTGCATCGTCACCGCACCGCTGGAGTTGATTCACGACGGTGCCGGCGTCGATCAAATCATCCAAAAAGAATTGGCCCGCGGCATGGCGAAGGCCATCGACTACTACGGGATCAATGGAGCTGGTGCCCGCAGTCAGCTAGACGGTCTGCTATCGTTCAAGGATATCGAATCGACCGACGTTTCAAGCAGTTGGCCGGGCGGCTGGAGTGATACCGCCGCCGCCGTCTTGGAGGTTCGCTTGAACGATCACGAGCCGACCGGGATGCTGATGCACACCAACCAGCATCACTCAATCGGCATCCGTCAAGACGATCACAACCAGTGGTTGACCGCCCCGCCGGTGATGAAAGATTTGCCGATGCTTGAAACCACGCACATGCCGGAAGGCAAGATCATCTGCGGCGACTTCACCAAGTTCGCCTTGGGATTGCGTCAGGGTGCAACGGTTGAGTTTTCGCGAGAGGCCGGCGAATCGTTCGAGCGTGGCCAAGTCATGTATCGGATCATGTGGCGGGGCAACTACGTGATGTACGACGAAACCGCGTTCCATATCCTGAACGACGCGACCGGCAGCTAGAACGCCACACAGGCTGCATCGTCTGCGGTCTGTCACTGTGTCCGTCGCCCGCGGCGTCATACGCCTACGCCGCGGGTGGCGGCATTTGTACGGGGGAGGGGGGGCCGAAATCCTGGCGCGTGTCCATCCCAGAGACCGCTTGCCCAGGTGCGCGCTAAAAATGTCAAAATTCTGGCCGTTCTGGTCCGCAAAAAACTGGCCCGCACCCCACGTGAACCACACCCCGGGGGTGGTCGAAAAGTCGGTCCGCATCGGTGACGACCGCCCGTGTTCCGTCTGCTCTTTTACAGCCAGCAGAATCAGATTTTGGGTGGCCAGGGAGCCAGAGGAACTGTTGACATTGTCAACGTTTCCAAAGGACAGCCGGACGGAGCCAATGTCAACAATGAAAGAGGGTCGGGATACTTCGTTGACATTGTCAACGAGGTACTTCGCCCAACCAATACACCAAGAAGGACGAAAGAGGAACCTTTGATAATATACAAGGTTCCTCCGCACCCACCGGCACATCCCGTGACGGTGCTTTGCGTCGTCTTCGCAAAACCGACCGCACAAGCTCAACCCTCCCGCGACTGGATGACCTAACGCGACATCCGAGCGACGAAAGCGGGAAAGTGCGTTAGGGGACGGCTGAGGGGCTGCGAGAGGGTAGTAAGCGAAACGGCAGTCTGATGGTGGTGGCGATCACTCGAAAAAAGCGCTTGTGGCAGATTTACCACAAGCGGTCACCCCAGCCGCAAATCCCGCCGGTCACTTCCACGACTGCACGATCGCTCAGTCGGAGAACATTTGGACGTCACCACGACCGGCGGTCGTTTCCACTTGGCTTTGATTCCGAGTCCACCATGGTGGAGTCGGTCACCACGACCGACCACCCTCATCGGTCGTTTCCACGCCGTCCGTCGAGTCCACGATCGTGGACTCGGAGCCACCACGACCACCGGACCCACCGGTCGCTTCCACCCGACTCCCATGTATGGGGGTCGAAATCTGGCAGCAAGTCGCCACGACCACCGGACCCACCGGTCGCTTCCACCCCTGCCGCCATAGATGCGGCAATTCCCGGCGGCCTGACGGCGGTTTGCACTTTGTTGGACTCCACAATTGGGGAGTCACGTTTCCGGGAGTCCGGAATTCCGGAGTCGGTGCGGACTGTCCAAGCTGGCCAGTCGCCGCCCGGCGAGTCCAATCTATTGGACTGCACCATGGTACAGTCGGCACGGAGTCGCCCCCGGGCGACTCCCCCGCGGGGGACTCCACAATCGCGGAGTCGGCCACCCCTGGTCTTGCGGCGGACCGTCCGGCCACGTTCTAATCGGGAGGGCCTAGGCGACGGTTGATCCCCGTTTCCGAACCGCCGGCATCCACACCGGCTTGGCCCGTTCATTTTGTGGAATCCAATCGCTGCTTTTGTGGAGGCTAGCGTCTGATGACTCTGATTTTCACCGCCACCGATCCGTTGGTGTTTTTGGCCGCGTCGATGTTGGCCGGACTGGCGTGGGTGGGTCTGTTTAGCTTGGTACGGAATTGCCGGGCTATTGTTCTGTTCTTGGCCAAGGCGTATCAGGATCACGCCAGCGGTCGCGAGTATTGGGGTTGAGTGCGATGAATTACCAAACAGTGAATATCTTTGTTTGCGAAGTCACCGGCGAAGCAAGCACCGATCACGTCAACATGGCCGGGATCCACCAAGAGATTGACGGCCGGGGTGACTACAGTCACGAAGCCGTGATTCTGTCGGAGTTCAGCAAGTTGGACCCCGGCACGCCGGAGCCGATCGCGTGGAAGTGGACCGACCCGACCGAAAACGGACGTTTCGTTTTCGATGAATCAGACGTGGCAGAAATCGCCAGAGAGGATCCCAACCTCTTGGTCCGCGTCTACATAGTCGACGCGTCGCGGGGGTGAGTGATGGCCAGTCGTATCAGAGCCGTTGGTTACACCCGGATGAGCACGGGAAAGAGAGAACAGGAGACATCACCGGAGCAACAACGCCACGAGATTGAGCGGTTCGCCCAGGAGTCCGGTTACCGGATCGTCCAGTGGTACGCCGACGACGCCGTGTCCGGTGATGACACCCGAAAGCGTCACGGATTCAAGCGGATGGTAGCCGACGCGGAGAACGGCGGCGGGTTCGATGCGATCCTGGTTTGGAACCGTGAGCGGTTTGGTCGCTTCGATGCGATCGAGTCAGGTTTCTGGTCGCACAAACTGCGATCCGCTGGCGTCCAGTTGGTCACAGTCAACAAAGGCGTCATTGACTGGGATTCATTCGCCGGACGTGTCACCGATTCGGTCGACGCCGAAGCGAAACACCAGTTTCTTGATACGCTTTCCGGGGACGTGTCCCGCGCGCTGAAAATCAAAGCCAACAAAGGCGGCTGGGCATTCGGATTGACGCCGTTCGGCTACATCCTTGGCGACGATTCTAAGTTGGTGCCGGATCCCGAAACATCACCGCTGGTCCCACAACTGTTCGACAAGTACGCGGCCGGGTGGTCACTGCGGGAGCTTGGCGATTGGCTGGAGTCCAAAGGCATACGGACCCGTCGCGGAAAAAAGTGGTCACCCACCACGGTGTCGGATCTACTGGCCAATGAACACTACCTGGGCCGCCTGACCTACGGTCGCACGTCATCGTCGAAATATCGCCACAAGGTTCCAAAGGGGCGTCGCATCGATCTGCCGGCAGACCAATGGATCGTTGTGAAGGACAGCCACCCGCCGTTGGTGACGCAACAACAATTCGACGCGGTTCAGGAGCGTCGAAAGAAGAACCGCCGGAACACTGGACCCAAGAAGATGAACGGCGAGTTTGCCTTAAAAGGACTGGTTTCGTGCGGCTGTTGTGGCGGCCCGATGGATGGCTGGTTTAATCCACAACGTGGCGTCCGCCAATACATCTGTCGGGCCTACACCAAGTCGGCGGATTCTTGCCAGCGGTTTATCGTCGATGAGTCCGACATTCTGCGGCACGTCATCGAGGCGATCCAATCGGAAGTGTTCGACCGCCTGGACGATGCCACGATGAAAGCAATACGCCAGCGGATGACCGAACTGACGGCCCAACGCCAGGACGTCATCGAGGTGGACCGCCAGCACATGCGGAAAATCGAAAACCAGCTTGCACAAGCAAAACGCCGCCTCGTGGAAGTCGACACGGACATGGTGCGCCACGTCACCGAGCGGATCCGGGAGCTTGAAGACGAACAGGCCCGCCTGTCCGACCATATCGCCGCTAACAGCGTCGACGCGGCAAACCAAGTGGAATTGGCCGAACAGCGTATCGACGCGGCCATGGGGCTGCTGGGGCGTCTGAGCGATGTCGTGGCGTCGGGCGATTACGATCCGCGCCCCGTTCGGGAGATGGTCGGCCAGATGGTTCAATCGGTGACGGTCAACGTCGTGCGTGAGCCGATCGGGAAACGAAAGCACCGGTGCCGACTGACCGGCGGCGTGATTCACTTTCGCATCGCGGGAATGCCGGCGGATCTGGCCCGATTCATATTCGGGGATTCGTCAACTTGTGAAGTCCGAAGTTGAAATGGATCACGTCCCACTTGCGGTCCCCCAACCACTGATCGATCTGTTCGACGCCGCGAGTCGTCGGCCCGCAATTGGTCGGCGGCCGGTAAACGTTGGCGACGCCCGACAACTGGCTTCGCACCGCGGTGGTGTAGCCGATCGAGATGCTGTCGCCGATCAACAAGACGTTCGGCAACGATGCGTCGACCTTGTCCGGTTGTGCGATTTTTTGAATCTGCGATTGTGACCATGCCGGTCCGGCCAAACCGAGAGTGCCGAAGAGCAAGAGGATGGCGTGAGCGACGAAGCGAAACGTGATGGGTTGCATGGCAGTGGATCGTTGCGGTGGGAAAGGAACGTGGCGGGACCAACCGGCCGAAGCACCCGACGTCGACCGTCGTGCGAAAATGAGTGGCCAGCATGAGTGAATCAGTTTATCGCATTCTGGATGCGTCTCTGAACCGCGTCGGCGAAGGCTTGCGGACGCTGGAGGAATACGCCCGTTTCGTCCTGGACCATCCGGCACACAGTGCGACGGGCAAGCAGCTGCGTCACGACTTGGCCATCGCGGCCGGCCGTTTGTCAAGGGTCCGTCTGTTGTCGGCTCGTGACACCACCGGTGATGTGGGCACGACGATCGGGCTGGACAGCGAAGCGAGTCGCGAAAGCATCACGGCGGTCGTTCACGCGGCCACCGGGCGGACCGGCCAAAGTCTGCGTTGTCTGGAAGAGTACGGCAAATGTATCGATGTCGACTTTGCGGCCGACATCGAACGGTTGCGATACGTGTTCTATGACTGGTCGGCACGTCTGGGCGTCATCGCCGAATCGGGCCAAGCCGATCGCGGGGCGAGCCGACGCAAACGTATTCGCGACGCACGACTGTATTTTCTGATCGACGCGATGTCGTCCGACGAAGCGTTGGCGTCGCATGTTGCCGCGCTGGCCGATGCGGGGGTGGACGTGTTTCAGTTGCGGGATCGATCGGCCAGCGACCGGACGTTGTTCCGGCGTTCGCTGGCCGGTGCGAAAGCTGCCGGCGAGGCGGGCGCGCTGTGGGTGGTCAATGATCGTGCGGACATTGCCGCCGCGTCGGGTGCCGACGGGGTTCACGTGGGCCAAGACGAATTGCCCATCGGTGCGACCCGCGGTGTGGTGGGTCCGGACGTGTTGATCGGCGTGTCCACGCATGATGTGGACCAGGCGACCGAAGCGGTGCGTGGCGGCGCGGACTACATCGGCTGTGGACCCGTGTTTGCCGGGCGTACGAAATCGTTCGACGCGTACGTCGGACCGGCGTTTCTGTCGGACATTGTCGCATTGGATCTGGACATTCCCGCGTTTGCGATCGGCGGGATCGATGCGGGAAATGTCCGGTCCGTGCTCGACGCGGGGTGTGTCCGGATTGCGGTCACCGGGGCGCTGCGAGATGCCGACGATCCGGTGGCGGCGACGCGAGTGTTGAAAGCGACGCTGTTGGGGAAGTGACCTCGGTTCGGCGTGTGTGGGCAGTGAGTGTGGGAGGGGCGGTTGCGCTACTTTCGGCGGAGCGAAAGGCGACTTTGGTGCGGAAAATGTCCGGTCGGAGATTGATACGGGTTGTGTCCGGATTGCGGTCACCGGGGCGCTGCGAGATGCCGACGATCCGGTGGTGGGGGCGCGAGCGTTGAAAGCGACGCTGTTGGGGAAGTGAAATCGGTTCGGCGTGTGTGGGCAGTGAGTGTGGGAGGGGCGGTTACGCTTCTTTCGCGGAGCGAAAGGCGACTTTGGGGAGAGCGGTTGCGGGAGTGAAAGGCGGCTTTGGGGAGAGTGGTTGCGGTGTGTTTGCGGGCGCGAAAGGCGACAATGGAGTCGCGGTGTCCGCAAACGGCGGCTGATTGGATAGGATTGTTGTCGTGGGCGACCCTATGTGTTCCCACCCATCGGTCGTCCGCGACGGTATTGCCCACCGGCCGCAGGCCTTGAATCACCGCCGACCTTGCCAGGTTCGACACCGTCCACGCGGAACACTCATGAGATCCGACGAATCCGCCATCCGACTGGCCAAAACGCACGCTTACGGCATGACGGATGTCGGCCGCAAACGGCGCGTCAACCAGGATCAGTTTCTGATCGCTCAGCTGAACAAATCGATGCTGGTCACCTCGACCAGTTTGCCGCTGAACCATCGGTCACGGCTGTACGGCGGCATCCAGGGTCTGCTGTTCTTGGTCGCCGACGGGATGGGCGGGCATGCGGCGGGCGAGAAGGCCAGTTCGCTGGCGATCGACAACTTGATCACCCAGTTGCTGAACAGTGTCCACTGGTTCTTTCAGATCGATCACGACTGTGAAGAAGACTTCATCGATGACTTGAAGGAGTTGCTGAAGAACACGCACCGCCGGATCTTGTCCGAATCCGCGGTCAACGCCGACCAACAAGGCATGGGGACCACCCTGACCATGGCTCACGTGGTCTGGCCGCGGCTGTACGTCGTGCATGCGGGCGACAGCCGGTGTTACCTGATCCGTGGTGGGGAGTGCCAACAGTTGACGACCGACCACACGCTGGCCCGCAAGTTGGTGGAATCGGGCGGCTTGAAACCGGAAGACGAAGCGACCAGTCGGTGGAGCAACGTGTTGTGGAACGTGCTGGGCGGCCAAAACGAAGACGGTGATTTGATCGCCGAGGTCCGCCGGGCGACGCTGGAACCGGGCGACACGATTCTGTTGTGCAGCGACGGGCTGTACCGCTATTTGGACGAAGCCACTTTGGCCAGTGTGGTTTCCGGTTCGGATGACTTGCCGGCGATCTGCCAAGACTTGATCAACCGAGCCAACGACGCGGGCGGCGAAGACAACGTCACGGTCGTGCTGGCGCGGCCTTGTCAGTCACAACTGGGTTGCAGCGAATCGGCGATGCAGTCATCCGCCGGCAGCGGGGACACGAACACCAACGACAACGATCCGTCCAAACTGTCGGACACCGATCCGCTGATCCAGCCGGGCCAGATCGCCCAGGACGTGTCGCGCGACGGACAGCTCGCACCCGGACCGGATTCGGCGAACCCGCGGGGCGGCGATTTTCTCCCTGGAGATGTCGGCCCGGTGATCCGAGACACTCGCGGCAACGACGACGGCATCGAAGACACCTTACCGGGATGAAGCAACCATTCATCGGCAACTGACATTGATGATTGCTTTCATCGCGAGGCATCTGATTCCGCGACGATCGACCGCTGCGACCGGCGCAACGGTTTTGCACAGGGACGTCGCGTCGTCGGGTGTCGAGCCGGCAAAGGCGGCCGTCGCCTATCGATCACCGCAACCGGTTTCGTCCGATCCGTCGATCGGCGTCATCGGCGGTGCCGCGTTCGGGTTGCTTGCGGCGGTGTTGTACACGGGGGCCAACGTCGCACTGCGGGGGTCGGTCAATATCAACCCGTTCTTGGTGTCCGCGGTCAAAGCGGCACCGACGGTGATTTGCTTGACGCCACTGTTGGCTTGGATGTGGGCGCGGCAAAAGACGCTGTACACCAGCCTGGCGATGGCCCCGCGGTTCATGCTGGTCGCTCTGATCGGCCAATTCATCGGCAACGCCGCGTTTCAGTGGGCACTGGGCAGCATCGGCTTGGCGGCGTCGGTGCCGATCACGTTGGGCACGCTATTGATCGGCGGCGCGATCCTTGGCCGAGTCATCTTGGGCGAACCGGTGCGTGCCCGATCGATGATCGCGATCCTGGTTTTGATCGCGGCGGTGTTGGTGTTGTCGTCGCCCGATGCGTCCCAAATCCCCAGCGATTCGACCGCGCCGATTCCGACCTGGATGGGTGCCCTGTGCGCCGCCGCATCGGGTGCCGCCTATGCCTTGTTCGGCACCGTGATGCGTCAATCGATGTCGCGGGGATTATCGGCGCCGCTGACGATGTGGATCAGCGGGATGGTCGGTACGATTTCGTTGTGGTCGATCACGACGGTGACGGTGAGCGGCGAAGAGTGGTCGGCGCTGACGGCACAGCAGTGGCAGACGATGGCGATCGCGGGGATCTTTAACTTCACCGCGTTCGTGTCGCTATCATTCGCGCTCAAGGCGTTGCCCGTCGTGGCGGTGAATTTGATCAACGCGTCACAGGTGGCCATGGCGGCGATCGCGGGCGTGATCCTGTTCGGCGAACCGGTGACCACGTCGCTGGTGACCGGTATCGCATTGACCTTTGCCGGATTGTGCGTGTTGGCGAATCGCAAGCATCGGCGAAACCGAACGAGCCGTTGACGTGTCACTTGGTCCACAAGACGACAGAGGATGAACGTGGCTTTTCGCGACACCGCATCCCACCGAATTCTGGACGACTGGTTGACCCCGGCCATCACCGTCGTCCTAGCATTTGTCGTCAACCGACCCGGACACGCCGACGAAGCCCCAACGATCGACTCGGTCGTGTTGCAGGATGATGCGCTGACCGAAAGCAGCGGGCTGGCTTGGTCGAATCGGTCCAAGCATCACGTTTGGACGCACAACGATTCAGGCGGTCGCGCCGAATTGTTCGCCTTCGACATCCGCACGGGCAAGCGGACCGGCCACTGCGACATGCCGTCGGTCCGGGCGGTCGACTGGGAAGCCATGGCCGCAATGATCGACGACGACGGAGTGCCCAAGCTGATCGTGGCCGACTGTGGCGACAACCGCCGAGCGCGTGAACACATCGTGCTGCACGTCATCGACGAAACTCCGGTGCAACAGGATGTTCGCTTGGCCGAGAATCAGATTCGATCCGTCCGCGTGCGTTTCCCCGCCGGCCCGATGGATTGCGAAGCGGTGGCGGTTGATGCGCAATCGAAAAAACTGTGGCTGATCGGCAAAGGGTTCTTGCCTCGCGCGGTCGTGGTGTCGGTCCCGTTGGCGTGGGTGCTATCGGGAAAAGAAACCGTGGTGGCCAAGTCAGGGGGAACCCTGGCGATCCCGATGGTGACGGGGATGGACATCGATCGCGATTCGGGCGACTGGTGGTTGTGCAGCTATTTCAATTTGTTTCACATCCGATCCGATGCGACCCGCGGTGACGACCTCCGTTCTTGGCCAGTCACGGTATTGCCCACGGTCAAACTGAAACAGATCGAAGCCGTCGCCGTCGCGCCGGACGGTCGCGTTTGGGTCAGCAGCGAAGGCGTGCCCTGTCGCATGGCCGTCGCCGCCGATGCGGCACCCTCCACCCAGCCCCAACACTGAGAGATCGCACCCGTGATCGAAGTCGAACAGAAGTATCACATTGCCGACGCCGACGCCCTGGTCCAAGAATTGATCCAGTTGGGTGCCGAGTCGGCCGGCGACGCGGAGCATCACCAAGACACGTATTACAACCATCCATCGCGTGACTTTGCCGAAAGCCGCGAAGCCTTTCGGGTCCGCCGGATCGATGGGCGGGCATGGATCACGTACAAGGGCCAGCGTTTGCCGGGCGCGATCAAAGCGCGGCGGGAAATCGAGATGCCGATCGGACGCGACCAGCGGGATTCGATCGAATTCGAAGACATGTTGGTGCTGCTGAGTTTTCGCCGGGTCGCCACGGTCACCAAATCACGGCGGACGTTTCGGCTGTCGGCCGGCGAAACCGATGCCGCCGGCAACGCCTTGCCGCCGATCACCGTCGCGGTCGACCGTGTGGAAAACTTGGGCGACTTTGCCGAATTGGAATGGGTCGCCCAGGACGAATCACACGTCGAAGCGGCCCGGCAGCGGATCGAACGCCTGTCCGGACGCCTGTCGCTGGGCGATGCCGAACAACACAGTTACTTGACGTTATTGCTGCAACAGTTGCCAGAATCAGATTGACCCTGCTCTTGTCTGGTCTTTAGACTCATTCAGGTGGGGCCGATGGTCGCAACAGTACGGCCGTCCATTTTTCCGCTGTAGATGAGAATTGAATCGATGCTGAAGAAAACGTTCGCCGCCATGGCAGTCCTGTTGATCGCCGGTGCCGCCGTGATTGCGGCCGATGTTGACTTGCAAGACGTCCAGTGCGTGGTGGCCCCGAAAGCCGCCAAGGCTGATAAGTCGGCCGAGTACAAGGAAGGCAAGGTCTACTTCTGTTGTGGCAACTGCCAAGGCAAGTTCGCCAAGGAGCCGAAGAAGTTTGCGGAGAAAGCCAACCTGCAATTGGTGTCGACCAAGCAGTACGTTCAAAAGGCTTGCCCGTTGTCCGGTGGCGACCTCAACCCCGACACGGCGATCAAAGTCGCCGGCGCCAAAGTGGCTTTCTGCTGTGAAAACTGCCAAGGCAAAGTCGCCGACGCAGAAAAGAAAGAACAGATGAAGTTGGTGTTCAGCGACAAGGCCTTTGAAAAGGCGTTCAAGAAAGCCGAACCCACAAAAGAGTAATTTTTTGAGGGTTACAGGTTGATCGGGTTACAGGTTGCGGGTTGGCAGGTGGAAGACGCTTCGCCGACCCGTCACCCGTCTCCCAGTAAACTCGCCAACCTGTAAGCCTCTAATACTATTGCCGGGCCTTGGGCCCGTCACACCCGGGTCAACTTTGTGACCCTGCCGGTCTTCACCCATTCGGCCACATAGATGTTGCCTGACGAATCGAAGCAGGCATCGTGCGGGTGGACGAACTTGTTCTGCTGCCACTTGGATTCATCGGTGCGAATCGTGAATCCTTTGTTGGCTTCTTTGTCCGCCAAGATACGCTCGCGGTCATCGCCCAACGTCACCACCGTGTTGTGGTTCTTGTCGATGATCGAAACACGGGCGACCAATTCGGGCACCAACATCCAGTCTTCGTGAGTATCCAAGTTGGCGGGCAGACCAAATCCGGTCACGGTCTTTTTGTACTGGCCATCGAGCGTGAAGGTTTGGATTTGATTGTGGGCGCGATCGGCGACCGCAATTTCGGCTTCGTCACCCCGCGTGTCGACCCAAAGGCCGTGGGGCAAATTGAAAGTGCCCTGCCCTTCGCCTTGTCCGCCGAAGCATGACTTCCAAACACCGTCGGCGGTGTAGCGGTGGATCAAATAACTTCCGTAACCGTCGGCCAGCAAGCAATCACCGTCGGGCAAGAAGGCAAAGTTGGTGGGCAAAAAGTTTTGGCGTCCCCATCCACGCTTCGTATCGCTGGCTTCGCCTGGCAGGTAAGCGCCGCTTTGCATCGGAGCGTATTGTTGCCACACCAGTTCGCCGTCCAGCGTCATCTTGGCAATCGTTTTGACCATCTGGTATCCGGTCACATACAGAAACGGCGTCCCTGATTCGACACGGATGTCCAAACCGTGACCGCCGCCTTGGAATTGTTGTCCGAATGCATGAATGAATTTTCCGTCGGCATCGAACACAAAAATCGACGGATGCTGTTGTTTGCGAACATCGCCTTCATGGATCACATACACGTTGTCATCCGGATCGACGGCCACGTTGTGGGTCGTTTGCCAGGTGTATTGATCGGGCAACTGGACGCATTGGTGGTCACAGCGATAGGTGAATTCACCGTCGCCGATGACGTCTTGGGCGGCCGAGCGTTTGGCGGTGAAAACTGCCGGTGCCGCCACGGCGGTTGCGGCGGCGGTTTGCAAGAACTTGCGACGGCTGGTGCCGCGGCGATCGGCGGGTCGTGAACAGATCGGATTCATGGCGGGATGGGCTCCGGTCGATGCGTGGGGAAAAGGTCGGTTGGGGCGGGATCCGAGCGGGGGCATTAACGT
The DNA here is from genome assembly GCF_007752935.1 of Crateriforma conspicua. Classification (NCBI taxonomy): domain Bacteria; kingdom Pseudomonadati; phylum Planctomycetota; class Planctomycetia; order Pirellulales; family Pirellulaceae; genus Crateriforma; species Crateriforma conspicua. The sequence goes on from NZ_CP036319.1 coordinate 7,056,728, forward strand.
TGTCACCATCGTCCCCCGCGTGCGATCGTTTATAACGCATTGGTGCGCGGTCGACCGAAAGAGTGGAAAAACGCGCCGCCGGTCGCCATCACCCACCCGCGCCGTCGATCAAGGGTCCGCGTCGACCGGTTCCAGACAAGCGGCGTCGTTGTTGCGTGCGTTGTTCACCCGCCGGGACACCGCGGTCAATTCAAAGAAGCTTTCCTCCGGTGCAACCAACAGTTCTTTCAACGCATCGGTATCGCGAAAGTTCGGGTCCAACCAACGTGTGTAATCCTCGGGCATCAACACGACAGGCATGCGATCGTGAATTCGGCCGGTCACCGCGTTGGGACGCGTGGTCAGGATCGTACAACTTTCGATCAGATCACCGGTCGCCTGGCGGTTACGTTCACACAGACCGGCAAAGGCAAAGACCGCGTCGTCATGCCGGTGGGCCAGGAACGGTTGCTTCCCGTCGGTTTGCTTTTTCCATTCGATGTAACCGTCGGCGGGAATCAGACAGCGTCGCTGGGCAAAGGCTTTTTTGAACGACGGTTTCTCGTCCACCGTTTCGCTGCGGGCGTTGATCATCCGCGCGGCCATCGACAGGTCTTTGGCCCAGGGCGGCAACAATCCCCATCGGTACCGGGCATGGCGTCGTGGTCCGCCGGCTTCGTCCTGGACCACCGCGTCGATGATCTGGGTGGGGGCGATGTTGTAGCGTGGCTTCCACGAGTCCGAAGACGCAGTCGCGGTGGGTTCCGGGCTGGATGCTTCGGGTTCGCCGTCTGGATCGACTGCGTCCGGGTCGATCAGAAACAGTTGGCACCAAGCGGCCGGAGGTGTCCGAAGCGTGAAACGTCCGCACATAAAAACAATCCGGGAAAACGGGCCGGGCGTTAGCAAAGTCGTCGCGTCCAGCCCCGATTGCTGATCCGAACAACGGGACGAGCAATCCGTCCAGCATTTCGATGATCACGCGTGGACTTCGCTGCTGTCGCGCGGCCATTGTTGCAAAACGCGTCGGTCGGCGTGCAACAAGTGGTGCAAAACGCAAAGGCGATGCGGGCAGCCGACTCGCCTCGCTCGTCGGCCTCCCGCACCGCCGGGAATGCCGCGGAAATCTCGGCCAGATTCCTACCAAGGCAACCGGGGAAAGCCGCACATCGGCGGTTCATCAGGTCGAACCATCCCGTGGCAAGGTCACCGATGTTGCAACGGGTGTGCCAGGGCGGGCGGCTCGCCGTCGGGCGGGACAGGTTTGCGGGGAACGCGGCAGAGCTTAGAACCATTGCTGGCGGGGATGGTTCGGACGTCGCTGCAGCCACCGGAGAAGCCTTGAACTTTCAGTTATTGTTCCGCGTCTTGGGCACGATCAGCTTGTTGATCGGCGCCTCGATGACTTTCAGTTTGCCGTTCTCGTTGCCCGCGTTGGCCGACCGGACGCATTTGCCGGCCGCGTCGCAGGTCGAATGGCGTGCGGTTTACGCCTTGCTGGGCAGCATGGGCATTTGCTTTCTGGTCGGCGGGATCCTGCGGTTGTGCGGCCGCAAGCATCGTGGCGGGCCGCTGTATCAAAAGGAAGCGATGGCGATCGTCGGGCTGTCGTGGGTGATGGCGACGGTCCTGGGTGCCCTGCCCTTTTATCTCAGCCGCACCCAGATCGCCGACGACGATCCGATCACCTTCATTGAAGCGATGTTCGAGTCCCAGTCGGGGTTCAGCACGACCGGCGCGACGGTGCTGACGAATTTGGAAGACCCCGACATGGTGCCCCACTGCATTTTGTTTTGGCGGTCATGGACTCACTTCTTGGGCGGTCTGGGAATCGTCGTTTTGTTCGTCGCGATCCTGGGCCAAGGGTCCGCTGGTAAAGCGATGATGCGGGCGGAAATGCCGGGACCGACCAAGGAAGGCAGCATGCCGCGGATGCAACACACCGCGTTGATCTTTGCCGCGATCTACATCGGTCTGAATGCCGTGTTGACGGTGGTTTACATGGCCGAAGGCATGTCGTTGTTCGACGGGTTGTGTCACGCCTTTGGCACGATGGCGACGGGCGGTTTCAGCACGTACAACGCCAGTTTGGGCGGATTCCAAAGCCCGCTGATCGAATACACGACGATCGTCTTCATGGTCATCGCGGGGACGAATTTTACGTTGCTGTATTTGACAATGATCGGCGGCCCACGGCGGTTGTTGCACGACGTGGAATTTCGCACTTACATGTTGATCATCGGCGGCGTCACGTTGGCGGTGATCTTCTTCGGCATGCGGGCGGCCGACCCGGGATTTGAAAACGTCGCCACGTCATTGCGTAACGGCATGTTCCAAGTCGTGTCGGTGTTGACGACGACCGGATACGGCACCGCGGACTTTGACCAGTGGAACAACTTTGGCCGCGGCATTTTGTTGTTGCTGATGTTCGTCGGCGGTTGTGCCGGCAGCACGGGCGGCGGCATGAAGGTCATCCGGCACGTGCTGTTTTACAAAGTGCTGCGACAAGAGATCGAAAAAGCGCATCGGCCGCGGGTGGTGCGACCGCTGCGGGTGGGCGGCCAGACGGTCGATGACCCCGGATTGCCGCACAGCATCGTGGTCTATTTTTCGTTGATCTTGGCGATCTTTGTTTTCTCGTGGTTGTTGCTGATCACGTTCGAGCCCAACGAGACGTGGGGTGCCGCCGCGGCGGCCAGTGGCGACGGATTGGCGGCCCAAAGCACGCTGGACGAAAAGCTGTTGGACTGTGCCAGCGCGGTCGCCGCGACATTGAACAACATCGGCCCGGGACTGGGCGTTGTCGGGGCGACGCAAAACTATGCGGGGTTCAGCCAGGGTGCAAAATTGTTGTTCGTCTGGTTGATGATGCTGGGCCGTGTGGAAGTGTTCAGTGTGCTGGTCCTGGTCTTTCCGACGTTTTGGCGTCGGGTTTGACGCACGGTCGTCAACGACAGGAATCGGCCGATGGGTGACTTTACGACGATCGGTGCGCCCGATTTGACCGGCTTTGGTGCCCGGTTCGTACAATGACAACAAACGAACCGACCGGATTCACGCGATCCGGGCCGGGCAATTGCTGGCGGCTGGGCGGAACGATGCGACAGGCAACGATGAATCAAAACCGACGGGACACTTCGCCATGGACCGGGTGGCCGGTGCTGGCACTGGCAGCGGTCTGTGCGTTTTGGACAGCGGTGGCCGATGCAGCCGACCCGCCCCAGCGTCGCGCGGTGTCGATCCCTTTGCACGAAGACATCAACCCGCTGTCCGGTGCGATCTTTCAGCGCAAGTTCCAGAACGCGATCGACCAAGGAGTCGACGTGGTCATTTTGGACATCCAAAGCCCCGGCGGCTGGACGATGGTCACGCTGGAGATGATGGACACGCTGTTGGACGCCAAGGACGTGGAAACGGTCGCGTACATCGAAAAGGATGCGATCAGCGGTGCGGCGTTGTTCGCCTTGGCGGCCGACAAGATCATCATGCATCCGGGAGCGAGAATCGGTGACGCCGGTGAAATCGTCATGGGCGACGACGGCGCGTTTCGATACACCGAAGCGAAAAGCCGCAGCGTGTTGGCACAAAAAGCCCGCGACACGGCCAAGGCGACGGGGCGTCCGCCGACGTTGGCCGAAAAGATGACGCACAAGGACATGGTCGTGTACCGCGCGACCAACCGCGACGACGGCACCGTCGATTACTTCAGCGACCAAGAATGGGAAAGCCGCACCGACATCGAGCAATGGCAAAAGGGCAAGCCCGTTCGCGAAGCCGGCGCCGACATGTTCTTCGTCGCCAACGGAACGCGAGCGGTCGAACTGGGCATCGCCGACCAGACCGTTGAAAGCCGTGCCGAGCTGTACGACGTGTTGAACGTCAAAACGCCGGTGCCGGAAATGCAGCGGACGTCGATGGACACGGTGATCCTGGTTTTGAATTCCGGTTTCGTCGCATTCTTGTTGATCCTGCTGGGGCTGATCGCGCTGGGGTTCGAACTCAGTGCGCCGGGGCTGGGCGTCGGCGGGTTGGCCAGTCTGCTTTGTTTCGGTCTGTTTTTCTGGAGTCGATTTCTGGGCGGCACGGCCGGCTGGCTGGAAGTGACGCTGTTCGCGTGCGGGTTGATGTTCATCGCCGCGGAAGTCTTCGTCATTCCCGGTTTCGGCGTCGCAGGCATCAGCGGGCTGGTGCTGACACTGGGCAGTCTGGTGATGGCGTCCCGTCGATTCGTGTGGCCCGCCAACGCGGCGGAGATGGCCGATCTGGGCAACGACGTGTTGATCGTACTGGGGGCGTTCTTTGGTTTTTTGATCGCGTTGGTGGTGATGGCCAACTACATCAGCGACATCCCCGGGCTGAGCCGATTGACGCTGAAACCGCAACTGGTCCCCGATCCGGCAACCGCCGGCGGAATCGCACCGGCCGAATCATCCGCGCCGGCTTGGCAACGCATCGCGATCGGCACGGTCGGTCGATCGGTGTCGCCGCTACGGCCCAGCGGACGTGTCCAAGTCGGCGACGATTTTTTGGACGTCGTCACCGAGGGCGATTTTGTAGACCCCGACGTGTTGGTCAAAGTCGTCGCCAAGCAAGGCGCGCGGGTGGTCGTCCGCAGCATCGACGGCTGACCCGGTGGACATGCCCTTTCCCATTGCCAACCTTTCCGACCCGCCGCTGTCGATCCGTGCGTTGATCGTATTGGCGACGATCGCAGCGATGGCATGGTGGGATCTGCGTCGTGCCCGCCGGCGTGGCGAGCACGGGGGACGGTATGAAAGCCGGCGGTTGGTGTACCGGGGCGTCCTGGCGTGCGGGATCGCCGGAGCCTTTTTCGGTGTGCTGATGGATCAGGTCACCGTCAGTCTGTCGCCGGAGTATTTCCGCATCATGAAGGAGATCGATGCGTCGACGATGTGGGGCCTGCGGGCCGGGGCGGCCGATCTGGGCTTCGCCGCCGGACTGGTTCCCGGTCTGATCGCCGGCGTTTGTCTGACCGCCGCCGCCACGCTGGGGCGGGACGCGCCGGGGGTCGGGATCGGCGGCGTGCTGCGGATGCTGGGCGTCCCGCTGGTCATGTTCGTAGTCGCCGCCCCGGTGATGTACCACTTGCAGGCATCGCTGGACGTCAGCGGCTATCAGAGGGGCGGGTTGGTCGGCTTTGACGATGATGTCGTCCGCCGGATGGTCGGAGTGATGGGTGTTCACCAGGCCGCCTATCTGTCGGGATTCACGGGCACCGTTGCGGCGACGGTCTGGTTAAGAACCCGGGTTTCGCGACATTGACGGGTTAAGGCCGGCAATCGACAATCGGTTCGTCCAGTAGTGACGCCCCGCGTGGCGGTCCTCCATCCGTATCCCGAACTCCGTCCCACGATCAAACTTTATGAATTTGCTGCAGCAGCAAGATCCGCAAGTCTGGGAAGCCATCGAAGCCGAAGCGGTCCGCCAACAGGACGGCTTGGAAATGATTGCCAGCGAAAACTACACCAGCGTCGCGGTCATGCAGGCGGTCGGCAGCGTGTTGACCAACAAGTACGCCGAAGGCTACCCCGGACGTCGATACTACGGCGGTTGCCAGCATGTGGACGTCGTCGAAAATCTGGCCATCGATCGGGCCAAGGAATTGTTCGGGGCCGAAGCGGCCAACGTCCAGCCACACAGCGGATCACAAGCCAACGCGGCGGTGTACCTGAGTTGCCTGGATGTCGGCGACACCGTCCTGGGACTGGATTTGGCCCAGGGCGGGCACCTGACCCACGGCATGAAGCTGAACATCAGCGGCCGGCTGTACAACTTCATCAGCTACGGCGTGGATCGCGAAAACCACCGTTTGGATTTCGACCAAATCGCCTCGCTGGCCAAGGAACACAAGCCCAAGCTGATCGTGGCCGGTGCCAGCGCGTACCCGCGTGAAATCCCACACGACAAATTCAAACAAATCGCCGACGATGTCGGTGCCAAGTTGATGGTCGACATGGCCCACTATGCGGGTCTGGTCGCCGCCGGCATTCACAACAGCCCCGTGCCGTTTGCCGATTACGTCACCACGACGACGCACAAAACCCTGCGTGGCCCCCGCAGCGGTCTGATCATGTGCAAAGAAGAGCACCTGAAACTGGTCAACCGCAACGTGTTCCCCGGCACCCAAGGCGGTCCGCTGATGCACGTCGTCGCCGGCAAAGCGGTCTGCTTTGCCGAAGCTTTGGCGGATGATTTCAAGGTTTATGGCAAACGCATCATCGAAAACGCTCAGGCCTTGGCCGAAACCCTGACCGCCACCGGCATGCGGTTGGTCAGCGGCGGAACGGACAACCACCTGATGTTGGTCGACGTGACCACCGCCGGTCTGGGCGGCAAGAAGGCCGAAGCGGTGCTGGACGAATGCGGCATCACGGTCAACATGAACATGATCCCGTTTGACGAGCGGAAACCGATGGACCCGTCGGGGATCCGCATCGGCACCCCCGCCCTGACCACCCGCGGCATGGGACCGGACGAAATGCGTCGCATCGGCGGCTGGATCGATAAAGCCCTTCGCAACAGCGATGATGCGTCGGTCCATCAATCGATCCGCAGCGAAATCAAAGAACTGTGCGACAGCTTCCCCGTCCCCGCCGGTCGTGCAGCCGTGGCCGAAGTGGTCGGCTGATCCGTACCGGAAGGGAAAACGAAAAGTGAATCGGATTCTGATCGCCGACGACAATGCGGCGAACCGCGAATTGCTGGAAGCCTACTTGGTGGGCGTCGACTGTGACCTGGAAACCGCGGTCGACGGTGAAGACACGTTGGCCAAGGTCGCCGCGTTTGGGCCGGATTTGGTCCTGCTGGACGTGATGATGCCCAAGCTCAGCGGGTTCGAAGTGTGCCGCAAGATCAAAGACGATGCGGCCACCAGCGGCATCATGATCTTGATGGTCACGGCGCTGAACGAATTGGGCGACATCGAACGTGCGGTCGCCGCGGGGACGGACGACTTTCTGACCAAGCCGGTCAATAAAGTCGAACTGCTGAAACGTGTCGAAAACATGTTGAAGCTGAAGGACGTCAACGACGAACTGGAACGTCTTCGCCAGTACATCCAGCAAATGGAAACCCGCTAGGGGGCTGACTCAGATCGCGACATCGGTGGGCGAGACCACGCGGTCGTCCAAGACCGCCGCGGGGTGGATCAGCTGGCGCCGCTGGTTTCGTTCTGCTGCTTCTTTGCTTCGTCGGTTGCCGCGTCGCCGCATCCTTCGGCCAATTCCGGCTGGTTGGCCAACAGGATCGTCCGGACCACATCGATCAGCTGGTCCAGTCGGAACGGCTTGTACAGGACACCCTTGGGGTGCAGCCCGTTTTGCCGCGCCTTGACGATGCTGTGCCCCGGGTCGTAACCGAACCCCTGCATCAAAATCATCGGCACGCGATCCATCCGTTCGCCCAACCGCAACATCAGCTGGTAACCGCTGTAATCGGGCAACTGGATATCGCTGATCACCACGTCGTACGATTCGCCCGATCCCAGACCGCGAACCATCAGCACCGCTTCGTCGCCCTTGGACGCCGTTTCGACGATGCATCCGTATCGTTCCAGCAACTGGTGGGCGTCTTCGCGGACCTTTTCGTCGGCGTCGACGACCAACACGCGTTGCCCCCGCAGCACTTCGTCCTGTGGCGAACGCGATCCGGCCGGCACCGCTTCCAGCGGCGTCATCTTTTGACCGATCTGTTGGATCGTGCGTTTGATGTCGCGGGTGTTTTGCAGAATCCGACGCAGCCGATCGGCCATTTCGCCGCCGTGCCCGATGTAGTCCTCCATCAGGTTGACCGCGTCGTTCAAGATTTCGTCGACGGGCATCGCCACGGCACTGTGAATCGCGTCACAGCTTTGCTGGGCGGTGTTGGCTTTTTGAGCGACCAGCAATTCCAGCGTGTTCAGAGCCAGTGCGATGTCGCGGGCAAAGATTTCCAAGAACTGCAGATCCGTGTCGCCGAACGCATGGGGTTCGGGGCTTTCCACGTTCAGCGTGCCCAGCACTTGGTCGTGCAAGATCAGCGGGACCGTCAGCGAACTGCGGGATCCCTGCACGCCGGGAATGAACAGCGGATCGTTGACCACATCGGCACAGATGTAACTGACGCCCGTGGCCGCCACGTATCCCGTGATGCCGTTGCCCTGGGGATGAGCCAGCAATTTGCGGTCGGCCGCTTCTTGGTCGATGCCCACGCTTAACAAGGGCATCAGATTGCCGGTGGCATGTTCCAGCAGCCGAATTTCGATGAACTCGTAATTCAGCAAGTCGCTCAAGTAGTGCCGAATGTTGTCCTTCAGCAGCTCGATCCGCTCGTCGACTTCCATCATGAAAATTTCGGCGGGCCGAATGTCGGCCAATTCACGCCCGGCCTGGTGGATCGCAGCCAGCTTTTGCTGCTGCATGATTTCATCGGTGATGTCGCCGACGGTGACGATCAGCTGCTTGGTTGCATCCGGATAGTGGATCGGTGCCGCGTGGACCTGGAAATAGCGGTTGTCGGCCGTGTGCAGCGTGCTGTTGCTTTCATCGGCGATGGCCAGAGCCGTGTGGAACGGACAAAAATCCGGTCCCATGATTTCGGGTTCGCCCAACAGGGCATAGAAGTTCATCCCCATCGGGGTCTGCTCGTCCCGCCCGGCCCATTTCAACAGCCGGCGGTTGGCCCACAAGACGCGCATGTCCGCGTCCAACAGGGCGACGCCTTCGGGCATATCGCGCAACATCGCGCCTGATTGTGCGATACCGCGCACCTCGCCGATCTGGGGCAACTGGTCGCGAGCGATCCAAATGCCCACCACATCGCCGCATTCCAGTTCGTCAAACGCTTCGGAAGCGGAACGAACCGGTACCACATCCAGGCTGTCGTGCGTTGCCGGAGCCAGCGAGGGATCTCCGATGCAAATCAGCCTGGGCGTCGACGACTCTGGTCGCTGACCGCCGCGATCTGAATTCGACCCGTCGAATTGAGACATCGATCTTCCCCACCCGTGAAAACCGGAAATTGAATGGCAGGCATCGGAGCAGCGAACCAGGACACGTTCGTGTCCGTAGCAGCATCACCCGTCCGCGACGGCCCCATCCACCGCCTTCTGACGATGAAATCGTGCGCCCCTGGATTCGTTTCACCCCTGGTCGTCCGTCTTCTCCGGTGGGACCGGAATCGGCGTCAGAAATCGTCGCGAACGCCACCCCGAACCCACCGTTCCGGCCGAAACCGGGTCGATGAAACAGTCACCCCATCAGTGAACCGCGAATTGACTGACGCAATTCTCGGTCCACTTTCAAGGACGCGGATTTAGGCGAGACGTCCCCATTCTGATTCCAGTCGAAGAACGGCCATTCTTTGTTCGACAAAAACTAGCCCAAAGCGACACGACATAAAACAGTTATTTCGCCAGGTCTTTGCACGGCGGTGCTCAAGACTTGCCTGTGCGACCCGTGGCGATGGAGCCAACGTGAAAAAGCCACGCCCTAACGACCCGTGGCGGCAACCATCAAATCCTTAAGGGATAGCGGCACCTCCGGGCAGCCTTCTCAGAATTTTCTCGGCCCGCTGTCGCGGGTTGTCCCAGTCGCATCGGCAGGCTGGTTTTGCGGCTCTCGGCAGACTGGGCCTCGGCCGCAGACTGGGAAATCTTTAGCGGTTCACCGCGGTTTGTTAGACGCGATTACGCTTTGCCAGATTGACAGATTATCGGGTCGACAGCGTCATCGAATCGGCCCCTTCTGTTTTCCATTCGGGTGCCGTCAATTTGCGACAGCACGGCTGTATCGATGCAGCGGCGCCCGGAATCTCGTTGCGAGACTTTCGGCGGGTGACCGCCGGATCGGGACCGCAGCGAGGTGTGACGGGAGTCACGATAGCCACACCGACTTTGGGAATCCCGAGGCGGCGTCCGATCAGAATTAGCCTGATCAGGCGACCCTTGCACCCCAGATTAGCGTGTCCCCTCGGGAATGGCATGACAGGAAGAATCGCAGGTCGTTATTTCTTCCCTGAATCGCCCATTTTCGCTTGGCAAATCGTTGACACCCCCATGCCAATGAATAAGGTTACGACGCGGGTGGGGAATCCACCCAGAATACGCAGCCGTTAAAGTCCCCTCGTATTTCTTCTGTTGCCCCATGGGCTGTGAGACTTTTTGGAGGTCCTATTGATGAAAGCCTTTGTGCTGAAAAGCATTCTCGGCTCGGCCGCGGCGCTGATGTTCGCCGCTACTGCCGATGCTGGATGCGGTGATTGTGGCGGCTGCGACAGCGGTTCCGCCTGCACCGGCTCGGTCGCCGTTGCCGGTGCCGTCGACGGTGCTGTTGTTGCAGGTGGCGGCTCGGCCGGCGCTTGTGGCCCGACCGTTACGTACCAAACGCAAACCGTGATGCGTTCGCAGTACGTCACCGAGACCCGTATGGTCCCGACGACGACGTACCAGCGTCAAACGCAAACCCGCATGAAGACGGTTACGAAGAAGGTCGCTCGAGTGGAAACCCGCTCGCAAGACTACACCGTCAACGTGCCGCAAACTCAAACCCGTACCGAAACTTACGACGTTCAGGTTGCTGTTCCTTACACCGAGGAACAGGAATACACGGTTCAAGTTCCGGTCACCACGGAAGTGGAACAATCCTACGAAGTCACCGTGCCCTACACGGAAATGACCACGCAGGAATACACGGTTCAGGTGCCGAAGACCGAAGAGGTCGAGCAAACCTACACCGTTCAAGTTCCCTACCAAGAAACCAAGACTCGTACGTACACCGTGAACGTGCCGTACACCGAGCAAGTCGAACAGACTTACACGGTCCAAGTCCCGGTTCAAAAGACCCGTGAAGAAACCTACACGGTTCAGGTCCCTTACACCGAGCAAGTGGAACAGACCTACACGGTCAACGTTCCGGTGACCAAGACGCGTACCCAGACGTACCAAGTTTGCGTCCCGTACACCGAAACCGTCACCCAGTCTTACACGGTTCAGGTCCCTTACCAGCAAGTTCGCCAACAGACCTACATGGTCAACGTGCCTTACACCGAGTCGGTTGAACAAACCTATTCGGTTTCGGTTCCCTACACCGAGCAAGTCGAACAAAGCTACACCGTTCAGGTTCCTTACACTGAACAAGTGGAACAAACCTACACCGTCCAAGTCCCGGTTCAAGAAACCAAGACGGGCGTTCGCACCGAAACCAAGTGTGTTCCGGTTCAAACGACCAAGACCGTCACCAAGGACATGGGCAGCTACCAGTGCCAAGCCGTCGTCTCTGACGCCGGTGCCGGTTACGCTGGTGGTGTTGCAGCCGGCAGCGGCTGTGGCGGCGGATGCGGCGAAGCTGCAAGCAGCTGCGGCGGCGGATGTGGCGCAGCGGTCAGCAGCTGTGGCGGATGCGGCACTGCAGCCAGCAGCTGTGGTGGCGGATGCGGTGGAGTCGTCGGTGGCGGTGTCGCCGCTGGTGCTTCCTGCGGCCCGACGGTCACCTACCGTCAGGTCTACGTCCCGAACTTGGTCACCGAAGAAGTTCCGGTCACCACGTACCAACAACAAACCGTCGAAGTTCCTTACAGCTACACGGTCACCAACTACGTCACCGAAACCAAGAGCCGTATGGTTCCGGTTCAAAAGTGCCGTACCGAAACCCGTAGCCGCACGGTCAACGTGACCAAGTACCGCACCGAGCAAAAGACTCGTACGGTCCAAGTCCAAAAGACCCGTCAAGAAACTCGTACGCGTGACTACACCGTCACCCTGTGCAAGACCGAAACCCGCACCCGCGAAGTTCCGGTTCAACGCACTCGTATGGAAACTCGCACCCGCGAAGTTCCTTACACCGTGATGGAATCGCAACAACGCTCGCGTACGGTCAACGTGACCAAGTACCGTACCGAAACCCGCACTCGCAGCGTGCCTTACACCGAAATGACCACCGAGCAACGCTCGCGTACGGTTTCGGTGCAAAAGTGCCGTCAAGAAGAGCGGACTCAAGATTACACCGTCACCAACTATCGCACCGAAACCCGCACCAAGATGGTTCCGGTCACCAAGATGGTCACGGAAACTCGTACGCGTGAAGTTCCGGTCACCAAGACCCGTACCGAAACCCGTACTCGTATGGTTCCCCAAACGACGATGACGACCGAAACCCGCACGCGGACGGTTAACCTGACTCGGATGGAAACCCAACAGAAGACCCGCGAAGTTTCCTACACCGTCATGGTTCCGGAAACCCGCACCCGCACCTACAACGTCACCGTCTATGACGATGTGACCGAAGAAGTGCCGGAAACCTACAGCGTGTGTGTCCCCGTCACCACGATGAAGGAAGTCCAAGTTTCGGTCTGCAAGCAAGTTCCGACCACGGTTCAAGTCCCGGTCTACAGCAGCGGTGCCAGCTATGGCAGCAGCTACGACGCCGGTGCCGCCGCGGGTGGATGCAGCAGCTGCGGTTCGGCCGCTCCGGTTGTTGAAAGTGCCCCGGTCATGACCGAAGGTGCTGTCATCCAAGCCGCTCCGATGGCGACCGGTGCCGGTTGCACCAACTGCAACTGATCGCAGATGAAGATCATCAACGCCGACCCGCATCGGCGTTGATCAAAACCACGAACCCCGCATCAAAGATTCCCTTTGGTGCGGGGTTTCTCATTGCGCCGACGGCGAACCCTGACCACAACCTGCAAACGGCAATCGGCGGCGATCGATTCCGGGCCGAACCCGGTGGGGGGCCAGCTAAGGCTTCACCGCAACGGTTTTGACCACCGGACGACGCCGATCCGCCATCAAACGTCGACAGCCCATCGCACCCACCTCGCCGACAGCCCACATCCCACCGGCAGCCAACGCCGCCGCCGGGCCCGCCGCCACGCTGACCCCGACCGTGGTCGCCAAGTTCAATCCACGGCCGACACCACGCCGCAGACGTTGGTCACGCAAGCCCAGATGGCCGCCCACCGCTTCGGTTGCCCACTGTGCCGCATCCCCCAGCAACGTCGCCGGATGCAGCCGTCCGGTCAGACGCCCACGCACCAGATGCTTCGCCATCGACACCGCTGTCTTCGCGGCAACCGAACCGCCGCGTTCGACGATCGCATCGACCTGCCGACTTTCCCACCGCCCGGTCGATGCCCAACGGGCAAAGTGTTCGCAATTGCGGAACACCAAACAGTATTCGGCTTCACCCAAATGCTGCATCGCTCGGCCGACGATTAGATCACGCTGGGAATCCGATGCCGATTCGACGATGTGAATCTTGCTCTTGCCGCCGACGGTCAATCGATCCATCGGGGTGCGTCGGATGCGATGGTCCAGCCGACCGCCCCAGGGCCGAGCCGTGCTGTGGTCATCACCGCAGTAGTGCACCACCGTGCCGTCACCCATGTCGATCGCATGATGCTGGTACGGCACCACGCAATCGAACCGCCAAACAAAAAGATGGTCACCCTTGCTCATCGGCATCGTTTTCCTGTTCCGTTTGTTTCATCCGCCGATGATTCGGCGCCGCACCCATCATTCCACCCGCGACTTCGTTGTCCAGTCGCCCGGACAACGCGATCGCCGCCACCGATGTCGCGTACAGAACGGCAAAGGTCGCATAGTCACCCCAATAAATGCTGGACAATTCTGGGGGACGGCCGCCGACTTGTACCTGCAACCATGACAAGACGAACAGCGCCAGCACCGACCAGGCCGTCGCCGCCGCACCGCCACCGATCCAAGTGAACGCACGGGTGGCCAATACTGTCTTTCCGATCAAAACCGAAAAAATTGGCAACCAAATCCAGACAACGCACCATCCGGCCAAAACGTGCCGAATCGAAGTCCAATATTGGTCGGCCGGGACGCCGATTCGAATTCGCAGCGATCGCCCCAAATCGGCATCGGCCAGCAAAACATAAAAGGCACGCAGCGTGGTGATCATGATCGCAACCGCGGCGGTCAGTGCGACCAAATCGGCGATCCGATACTGCACGTCGACCGCCGCACGTGATTCACGTGGTCGCCAAGTGGGAACCCGCGTGAACCAAAACACGAAACTTTGGACGGCGGCCAGCCCGACCAGCGACGCGACGTACATCATCCAAGGCCGACCGCTTTGCATTGCCAGCACGCCCGCACATCCGCCGACCGCCGCCGCCACCATCGTCCAACGGGCCAGACCACGACGCCAACAAGACGACCACCAGACAAATCCGCTGAAGGCCCCATAATACAAACCGTTAACCATGACCAAGTATCGATCGCGGTCGCCGTCGGATTGCCATCGCGTCGAAGACGCATCGGAAACCAACCACCACGTCGACGCGGTGGCGATCAATGCGACGAACGCAAACATGCACCCCGTCCACCGTCCGGCCGATGGCCGTGGCGGTCCGTCGTCACCATCGTCCGGCGGGTCGGCCCGATCGGTTTTAGGATTGAAACTTCTTTGCATCGCCTTTCGTGACTCACCTGTTCAGCCGACATGGATGAAAGCGTCGAACCCGTCATCGCCCTGCTCGGTCATCCGATTGCCGGCAACCCCGCCCCGTTGGCGCTCAGCCGTGCCATCGCGGCACTCGGTTTGGATTGCCGGCTGCATTCATTTGACGTCACCCCCGACGATTTGCCCACAGCATTGTCGGGGCTGCGTGTCCTGGGATTCACCGGCGTCTGGCTGGACGACCGCCTGAGTCCCCACGCCGGTCGATGGGATTCCATTCAAGAAAACGACCCGCACCACGGTGGCGAACCTGCGAACGTCCAGCCACCTGGTCCTGATTCGCACGCCAACAATTCCGGCCCAGAGGACAAAGCGGGGACGGATCAACCGCCCAGCGATGCAATCGACATCGGTGCGATCACCGACCAAGCCACTCGATCGATCGCGACGCGATGCGATTGCCTCTGGCGGTGCGACGACACACCGGACCAACTGGTGGGTGCCAATCGCAAGCGTCTGTTTTTTCGCGAATGCATGGCGGTCGCCCTTCGGCAATGTGACGACGCGGCCAACAGCATCTGGGTCATCCACCATCACCAGCGGCACTTGGATGACCCCGCGTCGAACCAACGTTTACCGCAAAGCCGTGTGATCGTCCTTCCGGATTGGTCATCCACCGGCGACGCGATCGTTTCACGCCTGAACGCCGATGCCTGGCCCGAACCGACCGAACCCACTGTGGTGTTTGACCTTTCCCGGCAAGGCCATCCCGAATCGGACACGCTTCGCAAACGTGGCTATGAATTGATCGGCTGGACCGAGGCGTTGGTCGGATCGTTGAACGCTTGCTTGCAAATCTGGACCGGTCGCCAGGGGTCCAGTGAAATCATGTTCGAAGCGATCGAAGAATACCTGGGCGTCTAACCCTTGGATGCCAAAGCGTCGACCTTGCCCGGCCACCTTTTCCACCCACCTTTTGATTTGACGATGCCACGGACCAACGCCCGCAGCCGCGCCCTGATCGATGCCGCCGACCGGCTTCGTGATGCAGTCGACCGGTTGAATTTCGCACCCCCGGTGACCCACATCTACAATCCTTTGCGTTACGCTTGGAAGTCGCACCAAGCCTATTTACGAATGGCCCCCAAGGGTGATGTCAATGCGGTGTTTTTGGGGATGAACCCGGGACCCTGGGGCATGGCCCAAACCGGCGTACCGTTCGGAGAGATCCAGTTGGTCAAAGATTTTTTGAAGATCAACGAACCGGTCGATCGTCCGACGCTTGAAAACCCCAAGCGTCCCGTCGAAGGCTTCGACTGTCCCCGCAGCGAAGTCAGCGGTCGACGTCTATGGGGATACTTCCGCGACCAATTTCAAACCGCCCAGCGGTTCTTTGACGAACACTTTGTGACCAACTATTGCCCGCTGGTCTTCATGGAATCGGGCGGCCGTAATCGAACCCCTGACAAGCTGCCGGTCGGCGAACGGTTACCGCTGCAGCAATGTTGTGACCAGCACCTGCGCGAGGTCTTGGACATCCTGCGGCCCCGTTACGTCGTCGCGGTCGGCACGTTCGCCGAAGCCTGCGTGAAACGGTGTCGCGACGATCTCGCAAAATCAGACGTATCCAAAGGTTCCGATTCCGCGACCCCTTGGTCATTGGTTCGGATCTTACACCCCAGCCCCGCATCACCGGCGGCCAACCGAGACTGGGCGGGCACCGTCCATCGTCAACTTTGCGAGGCGGCCGTCCTGGACGGCAAAGAACACACGACCTGATCCGGCGCAACGTTTCCGAAATCGCGATCGTTGCCGCCGTCAGACTTTTCAAATTCTGATCTCATAACGGGCAACCTAAGACGCGATGAATCAACGCAAATCGATCGCCAATGCGCTTCTGTTTGTCGCTTTGACCGTGACGGCGCTGGTCGTGGTCAACCTGCCCCATCGCTACGTCGACCGAGATCCCCAGTGGATGCGGCGCGGGACCAGCAACGACTTGCTGCCACTTCAATCCCCGCGGCCCAGAATCATGGCCGGGTGGCCGGTCCGTTATCTGATCCAACACGAAAGCTACGATAAGTCCCGCACGCGCTGGTGGTCCCTTGCCGCGTTGTCGACCGACATCGCCGTCGTCTTGGCAATGGCCGCATTGGTGGGCGGATTCACTTGGTATCGACACCGCGCGATGATCCGTTCGGATGATCCCCGTCGCTTGCGTCGACGCTTGGACCGGATCATGGTCGCCGGAATTTTAGTATTCATCGGCATCTGTGCCGCACGAACCGGATGGACCAGTTACCAACACCATCGTGTGGCCCAAGGGGTTTTTGCCAAGGGCGGCGACTGTTACCGATCCTGCATCTTGCCCGAAACCATCGCCCAGCGGATTCCCAGCGGGTTCTTGCCACTGTTCCGCCGCGTCATTGCCGTCGACGTCATCGCGCCCGACGATCCACTGGTTCGACAAATCACCCGGTTGCCGACGTTACGGACGTTGGACATCAGCGGCGAAACTTACGACCAAAGCCTGCTGGGACAGTTGGCCGGTCATCACGAATTGTCCGCCATCCGTTTGCGACGAAACGACCTGCGCCCCGAATCGATGGTCTTCCTGCAAACGTTGCCCCAGTTGCAACAGCTTGACTTTCAAAAGTGCAATGTCGGGCACGAACACCTGTTGCCCCTGCGTCGTTTGAACGAATTGGTGCGGCTGAACTTTTCACGCACGCCATTGCGATTGGAAACGGTTTCCAATTTCCTTGCCCTGCCGCAGCGCATTGAGGTCCTGGAACTGTCCCGGCCCCCGATCGGTCAAACCGACAGCCTGGTCATCGACGGTTGGGATTCGCTGCGACGCATCAAAATCGATCGCGATCGTACCGTCCGGAATCACACGCCGCTGCGATTGGTCATTCGCAACTGCCCCAACCTTCGCAAATTGGATCTGGATCGTTTTCAAAAGTATGACCTGGATTTTGAAAACCTGCCGCGACTGGCCGCGTTTGGTGAAGAAATCGGCGACCTGTTCATTTACATCAAAGTCCATGATTCCATTCCCGACATGACTTGGGTGCGAAACTTAAGGCTGAAAGACGTTCCATCACTGGAACACATTTCGTGTAGCGCACTGAATCTACAGTCGCTGAAAATCGAAGGCCTGACGTCGATCAAGTCTCTGGAACTTGGCGGTCAGATCGTCACCGGTTTCGGCATGCTGACTCCGCAACCGATCGCCAAAGAACGACGTCAACGCATGATCGATGACTTGGGTCGGTGTGAAGGTCCGTCGCGACTGTGCTTTGAAGGCATGTCGCTTTCGGATCTCGACCTACAACCGCTGAACCAAAACCAGGGCATCCGATCGCTGGACTTTGCTCGATCGGACATCACGTTTGCTCAGGTGCAATCTCTTGCGCCCATGGGCGAACGCTTGGACGAGATTCTGTTGGATCGCTGTCCGCTGGAAAAGAAAGATTTGTCTTGGATGCTGAAGACGTTCCCCAAGGCTCAATCCATTGGCGTCAATCTTTACGATTCGTCCGACATTCGCATCGTGTCCAACGACCAACTGGAACTGATGATGACCTCCGTCATCGACAAACCACGCCAGGTCACCATCGTGGACGCCCCTAAACTGCGATCGTCCTTGCTGATGCTGGATTCGCCACGCAAGTTGGACATTCGCAACGCGCCGTCATTGCAGGGCGTTGCCGTCGGTGGTGTCTGGCCCAAAGATTGTCGATTCAAAGGTCTTCGGAAACTACGCTGGTTCGCCGGCGGCGGTCCCACGCTTTCCAACGATGTGTTCGATCAACTGCTGGATTGTCGACGACTGGACGAATTGACTTTGGCCTATTCGGGTATCAGCAAGGACCGCTTGCGAAAGGTCGGCCTGTTCCGACAACTGACGGTTTTGAACGTTCCCGGATCCGACGTCGATGACGATGTCGCTGATCACTGGCATGGCATCGAACGGATCCAGCACTTGGATCTAAGTGACACTGAAATCGGTCACCGAACGCTGCGCTGGGCGACTGGATTGCCCAATCTGCGGAGCCTGTCGATCAACGGCGTTTCGCTGGACAAACGGTCCAGCCGGCTGTTGTCCAACCTGGGTGACCTCCAATACATCCACGTCGGTGACACCGACGCCAACGTCGGCGATTTGATCCCCACGCTGCACGGTGCGGTCGTCATGATGCTGGACGTTTCCGGACTGACGCTGACCGATGAATTGATCGATGCCGCCATCGATGCGAAAGTGTTGAAGCGAATCCGCATCAATCGGTGCGATGTGACGCAGGAACAACTTCAACGGCTGGTGGACGGATCGCGACCGGACCTCCGAATCGACATCGATCCCGGTCATCCGGCCCTCAGCGACCAACTGGCCGCTTTCATTAATGAACGAAATCGCCTTGCGGGCCGACCGTTCCAGCTTGATCCGTCCGAAGCAGCGTTGGCATCGCTGGCACAGACCGAAGGACTGCAGCGACGCTGGTTGACCAGCCGTCGCGCGTCATTTGAAGCCTTCACGCGTCCGGGAAAGATCGACACCGAACGCTTGCGGCAAATACTCAATCGCTAGCGACGGCTCAGAATGGCGCGTCTTCGTCGTCGGCCGCTTCGCTGAACGCCGAATTGGCGTCTTCCACCGCATCGCCGGTCACGCCGCCGTAGCCCGACAGGACTTTGTACGACATCGCTTCCAGACTTAGGAAATACTTCACGTCACTGTTGCTGTCACGCTGCCATTTGCGACCGCTCAGCCGATACGACACTTCGACTTCGTCGCCCAAATTCATTTCATCGACCGTGTCACAGCCGTCTTTGATGAATTCGACCGGGATGTAATTGGTGAATCCACCCTTTTCTTGTTCCAAGACGACCAGACGTTTGCGGAAGCCTTTCTGACCGTACGTCTTGGTCTCTTCGATCACGTGGACGACTCCACGAACCGTCGAATCACTCATCAATTCTCTCGCTGGTTCCGTTGGCGATTTTCTCTAGCAAAGGGGCAGGATTATAGCGTCGAAACTTCCAACGCACGATGGCCAATCCCCCGCCATCGAAGCACCCTGCACCGTCACCATTTTGATCAGGGGCACCGCTGGCGGACGAATTCGCCGATTTCATCAATCGCCTGTTGGTGATTGTCGAAACAAGCCGCGAAGTGAACGAATCCGTGCAGCGTTCCCATAAAGTGCGAATGGGTGACGTCCACGTCGGCCGATTCCATGGCCGACGCCAAATTCGTGCCCTCGTCACACAACACGTCGTATTGTGCGGTGATCAAAAACGTCGGCGGCATGCCCGCAACATCCATCTGCAACAGATCGATCGGCCATGTGTCATCGTTCTGGATCGCATCGACATAGCAATCCCAGAACCAACGCATGTCCGCCCGCGTCAGCCCGTATCCTTCGGCGCACCGCAAATACGACTTGGTGTCAAAATTCGGGGAAACCACCGGATAGACCAAAATCTGGCCGCACACCAGCGGCCCGCCGCGGCGTCTGGCCACCGCCGAAACGCTGGCGGCCAAGTGGCCACCGGCACTGTCACCCCCGACGAACAACCGCGTGACATCCAAACCATGATCCGACGCATGGTCGCTGAAATATTGCAGGGCGGCAAAACAGGATTCCGCGGCCGACGGAAAACGGTGTTCCGGGGCCAGCGGGTAATCCACGCTGATCACGACCGCATCGGCCGCCACGGTCAACCGACGACACATCGCATCGTGCGTGTCCAAGTCACCCATGACCCATCCGCCGCCGTGGAACCACAAGATCGCCGGCAAATCCGGTTGGTCCGACGGCCGATACAGACGCACCCGGAGGTTGTCGGGGATGACCAAGTTTTCCACGCGATGCACCGGCGGTCCGATCCCGAAAATCTGGCCCATGCCGGCAAACGCCTCGCGGGCCGCTTCGGGTCCGACGTCTTGCCAGGCGGGACGTTCGACGGCGGACATCGACGCGATGAACGCTTCGGCTTGTGGATCAAGAGTCATCAAATTTCTCTTCGGGTCCCTGTCGTGATGCCGTCGTCCGGCCCGACGCACGGATCCGGCGTCTGGCCGATCGATCACCCTGAACGGATGTCGGCGGGTGTCGATGACCAGTATGCCAGAACCGCAAAAAACTTGCGAATTCACGCCGTCCCCTGTCCAATCGACCGTTGACGTTTGGTTCACCCGGACCACCACGCCACGCTAGCGAACCGTCCGTCAACGCTCGGCGTGAATCGGCTTTTCCAAGAATTTCGACTTTTCGGCGCGCCGTTCTTCGTTCACCCCAGACTTACCCGGTGAACAACTTGTCCGTCGCATCGCTGTGAACCCGCTGGCATCTCCGATGAGCACAATCGAAACCGGAACCTCGCCGGTGCGCTTCGATGACCTGACCGACGCCGATCTGTTGGACGCGTGGGTCAGCGATCGGAATCACCAAGCGATGGATGCGTTGTTTCACCGTTACGCGGCCGTCGTTTATCAAGTCTGTCTACGTCACTGCCGGTCCCACTGTGACGCCGAAGACGCCATGCAGATGACGTTCTTTTATCTAGCAAAGTCCGCGGGCAGCATTCGCAAACCCGAGTACTTGCCGGGATGGTTACATCGTGTCGCCCAGCGGTCCAGTTTGGCCACCATGAAATCTCATTCCGATCGACCCTTGGACGATGCCGACGTCCCGTCACGCCCCGATGACCCGTTCCAGCGGCTGACGCGTCGGCACGAAGCCTTGGTTTTGGACGAAGAACTGTCGGATCTGCCGGCACGGTATCGCACGGCGCTGGTGCTGCATTTGATGGACCGGCACAGCATCGCGGCCATCGCCGACCGAATGCAGACGACGACGGGATCGGTCCGCGGATGGATCCAACGTGGCAAACAACGGTTGGCCAAACGATTGCGACATCGCGGTGTCGTGCCGGTCGTCGCGGTGGCCACCGTCACATCGTGGGCACGCGACGCCGCCGCGGCGACCGCCGAACTGGACCTCGATTCGCCCCCAGTTGACCCGCCCGATTGGGACCACCCGCCGTCCGAATCGGACTTCTCTTCCCTCGAAACGCTCCTCCAATCCGGTCAATCGATCATGACATCCACCCTCATCAAAACCTCCGCTCTCGCGGCTCTCGCCACCGTCGCCCTCGGTCTGACCACGCTCAGTGTCGGACAGCCCGCCCACGACGGAACATCGACCAGCATCCAAGGATTGCCGCCATCAAACCAAATCCCCGTCGCCCTGGCTCAAGGCGACGATGCCGATCAGGGAATGGAAATGGAAGATGCCTATGGGATGGGGATGGAAGGAGGCTATGGGGCGATGCAGGAGGAAGACGATGGCATGGGCGGGATGGGCGGCATGATGGGTGGCTACGAATCGTCCATCAAGCGACGCAAACCCGGTTCACTTGCCGGCACCACGACCTATCGTCCGCCGTCGACCGTGGTCGACCTGTCCAGTGAAGATTCGCCCCTGGTCGTACAGATCCGCCAAGCTCTGGATCGATCGATCGACTGGAACGGTTTGGACAGCCTAAAAAATCTGCCACGATTTTTGGGCCAAGAGATCAACGTACCGGTCTTGCTGGACGACAACGGCCTAGGCATCGCCGGCGTTTCACCCGACCACGCCCTCCGCCGCCCCGAATCGTCCCAAGACCACGTGCGGACGGGATTGCGAGTCATCCTGCGGCCCCTGGGACTACGCGCCGAAATTCAAGACGACGGGTTGGTCATCACCGCCGACATGAATCAACTGACCCGCCAAGGGATCGCCACCGACCGCTGGCTGGATACTTCGGGTGAACAAGCCGATCGGCTGGACCAAATCTTGGATTCCAAGATCACGGTCCAATACATTGAGACTCCGGTGCAAGAAGTTGCCATGGACTTGGCACGTGAACTCGGCTTCCCGATCGTGCTGGACCTGCGCGCCATGGAGGAACTCGGGCTCTCGTCCGACATGCCGGTGACCTTCATGGGCAAAGACCTGTCGGCCCGTTCGGTGCTTTCCGCCATGCTAAAGCCACTGGACATGACTTACACCTACGCCGATGAAACACTGACCCTGACCACCGTCGATGCAAATCCGGAAAGACTACGGATCTATTACCTGGAAGGCCTGGGGATCAACCCGGGCGATCCGTCCGGCTTGATCGAACTGATCCAAGCCACCATCGAACCTGAACATTGGGAATCCATGGGCGGCACCGGCACGATCGTCCCCTTGCCCAGCTCCGGTGCACTCGGTCGTCCGGGACTGGTCGTCAACGCACCCGATTCGATCCACCACCGCATCGAACAAATGCTTGCCGGCCTGCGACGCAGTGACCAACCAGCCGCCCTGCCCAATTCACCGATGATCGATGACACCGCCGCGACACGGCCCACGCCACGTCCGCAAGCCGATCCATCGCAGTCTGACGCACCGCCAGCCGACACAACTCAAGGCGCCCGAGCACGGCGTCCCCAGCCCAAACCCGACCCGTTCGGCAACGACTCGGGTGCGGACGATCCGTTCGGCCCCAACCACGCAAACAACGATCCCTTCGGCGGCCCGGCCGGCCAGAACGATCCCTTCGGAAGCAAACCGTTCGGCAACTAGTCACCGCGATCGCGGGCCAGACGCCGTCAACTCTTCCAACCCCAGCCGATACGTCTGCTGTCGCTGGCCGGTCCAGCGATCCGAAACGCTTTTGACAATGCCACGCACCTGGTCATCGATCGGGTGCTGTCGGCACAACCGGTCGATCAAAGCGATTTGATACCGCGACTGGGGATACACCGGAACGCCCCGGCGATCCAGCGACCATGCGGACATGTCCAACGTCCGCCATCGATCGCCATCGGAATCGGATTCCAAATGACGACTCACCGACGCCGGCAATCGAGTCGTGGCCGTCTGGTGGAACTGCACTTCCAGTCGACTGGTGTGTGGCGAATACAGTGACCAAGAAAGCCAGTGGTCCCAGTATCCCGATCGCTCGGACAACGGCATCAACAACGCAGCCACCAAGACCAAACGGACCACCACGCCGGCCCACCCATCCGTTGTCGGTCGGTGACCCGATGCGTCCGCCTGATCATCCACGTCATCGTTTGCTTCGTCGCGCGTCCGGCCGTCAAACCATCCCGGACGGACAAACAAACACCACGCTTGAACGATCAGCAAAACGTTCCACAACACCACCCCGCGACTGTGCGCCAGCCCCAACGGCCCCAGCACCAACAACAGCACGCCGTGCATGCCCATCGCGGCAATCCCCGCCGCCCTGCGTGTCCAGGGCATCCATAACCCGATCGCGATCAGCAGTTCGCCCGCCGGCAATGCCAACGCCAAGCGAGGCCGAATGCTTTCAAGCAAAGATTCCGGATCACCGCCCACGGTGGACCACAGATTCGTCACCAAGTCGGCGCCGACGGTGTGCGCGAACTGGAAATCAAACTTGCCCGCGGCGCTGTACAGATACACGCTGGACGCCAGCGCAATCAGCCAAGACTTGGACCGCCGCACGTCCATCGTGGCAAACACCAGCGCGTACAAGGCCGCCTGATAGGCCCACGGCTGTAACCGATGCTGATCGATGACAAACAATACGATCCACCCACCGGCGACGATCCACCATCGTCGATCAGCCGTCATCATCGGTGCCATCGCGGGCACGTCGGTGCCGACGCCACGGACAGTCGGTCGCACCAAGATCCACCCCAACGTGATCAACACACCGATCGTGGACAGTAAACTAATCCATGCGGCGGTCGCCCAGGAAATTCGGACAAAGCCGACCATCGGATAATCAGGCGATCCCCAGGGAATCCACAACCGCCACGTGGCGACCAGCAACACGATCGACCCGATCGCCCAGACGCCACGTAATCCCACCGCCAACCGCGGCGGGCCGCCCCGCCATCGATCACCCTCTTGATCGCTCAACGTTGAAACACCCAAAGAATCATTGACATCCCATGCGAAAAGTCATTCTCGTTGCATCGTGCATGCTTTGCCTAGCCGGTGCCGCCACCGCCGACGATCGTCCCAACATCATGATCATCCTGGCCGATGATCTGGGCTACGGTGACATCAGTCTGCACGGATGCACCGACATTCCCACGCCCAACATCGATTCGATCGCCCACCAAGGCGTCCGCTTTACCAACGGGTATTCTTCTCATCCCTATTGCAGCCCCATGCGTGCGGGACTGATGACCGGGCGTTATCAACACCGTTTCGGCTATACCAAGAACGTCGCCTATGATCCCCATAACGCGGTGCTGGGATTGCCCACAACCCAGACCACGATCGCCCGGCGTTTGCACGATGCAGGCTACGCCACCGGGATGGTCGGCAAGTGGCACTTGGGCGCCCACGCAAACTTCCATCCACGCAATCGCGGCTTTGATGACTTCTTCGGCTTCCTGGGCGGCGGTCACGATTACTTCGTCGTCGACACCACACGGCCGCTACGCGAAAACTACCAAGCCCCGTTGGATAAAAACGGTGTCGGCACCGGTCTGGATCAATACCTGACCACCGAATTGACCGACCATGCGTTGAAGTTCATCGATGATCATGCGGATCATCCGTTCTTCATGTATGTCGCCTACAACGCGCCCCACACACCGCTGCAGGCTCCCGACGAAAAGCTGGAACAATTCGCGTCGATCACCGCCAAGAAACGCCGCACCTACGCCGCCATGGTGTCATCGATGGACGACCAAATCGGTCGTTTGCTCCGGCGTCTGGACAGGCACGACTTGTCCGAAAACACGGTGGTGTTTTTTCTCAGTGATAACGGCGGACCTGAAAACGCCAACGCGTCGGACAATGGCCCCCTGCGTGGACAGAAAGGCGACGTTCACGAAGGCGGCATCCGTGTCCCATTCTTGATGCGATACCCGGCGGCGATCCAACCGGGAACCGTAATCGACACGCCCGTCATTTCCCTGGACGTCAGCACCACGGCGTTGGCCGTCACCGGTGCTGATCAAGACGCCACACTGGATGGCGTCAACCTGATCGATCGATTGACCGGCAAAGCCCCCTTCGATTCCCAACGCGAACTGTTCTGGTTATCGGCGACCGATCCCAAGACCGGCAAGATGGCGGTGCGCCGCGGCGCGATCAAACTGTCACGCTTCGACGGCAAAGCCCACTTGTACAACTTGGACGACGATCTGGGCGAAACCAATGATCGGTTCGAACAAGACACAGCGACGGCCCAATCGCTGAATCATGCTTTCGGCGCATGGTCTTCGCAAAACCAACCCACGATCTTCCCCAGCTACAGCGCCTACCATCGCTTGTTGAAAGAGTTTCATGAATCCGTCAAAGCATCCACGATGCGGTCCGAACCACCACCCAAGGAATTGATTGCCCCGTAGGACTCCATTGGATCGGCGGTACCATTCTTCCGATGTGGATTCGCGCGGCCGCCCCAGCCGCGTCGACGCAATGTCGCACCACCCATCCAGTTGCTTGAACCTGTGACGCATATCTTCAAAGAATGGAACGTTTTCAATCGCCATTCATTCGGGGCACGGACATGACGGATCAGACAAGGAACCCGACCCCAGGACGCCCGCACACCACCGACCGAATTCACGTCCACTGGTCACCCCAACCGGTGCGGATGCCCGACGGACGTCCCGGCCATGTGCGATCGTTGATGCCCAGCGATCGTGACGCTTTGGTGCAGGGGTTGCAAAGCCTGTCGACGCAAAGCCGCGTCCGCCGATTCTTCTTCGACAAACGTTCGTTTACCAACGACCAGTTGTTTCAGCTGACGCACCCCGACGGGTTTCAGCAAATCGCGTTCGCGCTGGAAGTCCTCGATGATTCGGTGAATCAGATGGTGCCCATCGCGGTGGCCCGAATGATCCGCGATCCCGATCGAATGCGGACCGCCGACTTGGGGATCGTCGTTGTCGATCAGTGGCAAAATCGCGGCGCCGGAACACTGTTGTTGCGTTCCCTAGCCGCCGCGTCTTTGCGTGTGGGCATCAACCGTTGGCAGGCGACCGCCCTGGCCGACAATCCATCGATCGCCGCAGTGTTGCGCAAGACCACGCATATCGAACGCCGCCGGATCGATCCCTCCGGCGTCGCGTGGTTTCGCTGCCGAATCCTCCCCGAAGCGATCGCCCCACGCCGTGCGCCCCGTTCCGAATTGTCCACCGCCGTCTAATCGGACTGCGTCACTCCCCGCTACCCGCTACCCGCTACCTTCAACCCATCGGTGTCGGATCGGCCGCCTCTTTGACCATTTTGCGAATAGAACCGTCGTCCGCCGAACCGCCTTTGAACAATTCCGTTGACCGGCCCGGGCTGACCTTCTAACGTAAAGTAATGCTCCCACTTCGCAGCATCATCGCGTTCGTCCTCGCCGCGGCTCTGGCGTTCCCGCCCGCCGTGATGGCGTCGTGCTGTTGTGACCAGACCATCACGGTAAGCCATCCCGTGGCGTCGCCGTCGTGCTGCTGTGGTTCGACGTCGGCCGCATCAGCCGCGGACGATCTTTGCGAATTGGACGGCCACCGCCATGACGGGAGCGATCCTTCATCCTGTGCGTGTCTCAGCCGTGTCGATTCTCGCGCCATCGTCACGGCCAACGTCGACCGGCCCGACTCGGTTGCCGTCGCCCTGCTGTCTTATCCGGCTTCGGAATCCGCCGACCCTGCTTTCTCGGTCCGTCGGGAACGCACCGTCGACCGGCCAGTTCCCAGCCACAACCAGCGGCAATCTCAACTCAGCGTTTGGTTGAAATAAGAACTCCGACTGACTTTCGTTTTTGTTTCAAATTGTTCTGTCTGTTTGGAGTTTTTATCGGATGATCAAGAATCTCATGATTGGTGCCGTTCTGGCCGGTGCCCTGGCCACCGCCCCCTTCGCCCTGAACGCATCGACGACGCAAGCCAACGCGGCCTGCGAATGCTGTGGCGACAGTTGCTCGTGTCAAAACTGTCGGTGTGATGCCGCCGGTTGTGCCTGTGACGACGGCGGGCCTTGTGCCTGCGAAGCCGCCTGCTGCACCACGTGCTGCGACGACTGATCCGGGCGGATCGGCGAAGAAGCTGAATTTCCAAACGGGCCGCCGGGTGATCCATCGGGCGGCCCGTTTCTTTTTGCCGTCCGCGCAATCGGACCATGCGCCGTGAGCGGGCCAAGACCAAAGAAAAAACGAAGAAGCCCAGCATGCCCGGGGCGGGACTCGAGCGAATCGAGATCCACGCCGCAAATCACGGCATTTTTCAAGGTTACTCTGAACCGCTGGCACGCAAAGCGGCACAAAAACGCCGTGAAAATCTGAATCGCACCGCCGGAACGCACGGTCTGAAAAAGCATTCGGAACCAAACGGCACCGGAACACCGAAGGACGGTTTTGCGGTTTCATGCCTGACCAATGCGAGCATGGGGTACCATCCTCGCATGGATGCATGAAGATGCACCAAGCGGCGTGAAACCACCAAGCACGCTGAGTTGTGTTTGACCGGCCATCCGCCGATCTGCACAATCCGAGAAACGAAAAACGCACCGGCGGCAACCGATGCGTCTTCGTGGATTGGAATGGATTTTTGGCAGCCACCGAAGCGGCAACTTCGGTGACCGCCGTTTTGCAACCATGTCGATGGGACACAGAAACAGCACCCGCATTCTTAACTACGGCCAAGCTGGTCGCAAGATGGAAAGCGGGATCTGCCCCCATCGGCAGCATTCAACGGAACCCCGAATGTCTGTCGTCACAGAATCCGCCAGGATTGGCGAGAACGTCCGCGTCGTGGACTTGGAGCCGCTAACGGTCAACAGCCGGAAAGCCGCCCAGCTACTCGACATCAGCCCACGCAAACTGCAAGACCTGACGTGGCCACGCGGCCCGATCAAGTCGGTCAAGATCGGACGGGTGCATAGCTACCCGGTCGAACACTTGCGGCAGTATCTACGGGACTTGGCGGCCAAAACCGCCTGATTCAGCCAACGAAAAACGCCCGCCGGGGAAAACCTCGAGCGGGCGTTTGATCGTTTCATGCCGCTGAACTTGGGAGGCGAAGCGGCATTTTCACAACAAGGAAGACATCAGCCAGGAGCGACGGCGATGACTGCGACCATTATACAGCGGGCCAAGCCCGCATCAAACCCAACCGTTGCCGGTCTGGCGTGTGACTACATCGCCAACGGTATCTCTGTTTTTCCGATTCGACTGGACGGATCCAAAGCCCCGGCGATACCGACGTGGGATCCGTTCAAAGAACGCATCGCGACGATTGATGAAGTCTGCGACCTGTTCCGGCACCCTCGAGGAATCGCGGTCGTCTGCGGTGTCGTCTCCGGCGGGCTTGAAGTCCTGGACTTTGACGAAGAAGCCGACGACACGTTCGACGCATGGAAACGGAATCTTACGCCTGAGATTCGCGGGCGTTTGTGTGTCGTCGAAACCGGCGGCTTTGGGTATCACGTCTTATACCGCTGCACAGTCATTTGCGGGAATAAGAAGATCGCGATGACGGCCGACAAAAAGGTGTTGGTCGAATCGAGAGGCGAAGGCGGCTATATCGTTGGCGTGGGGTCACCGCTGAAAGTCCACGCATCAGGGCAGCCATACGTCCAAGTCGCGGGCGAACCATTGCCACACGTACCAACGTTCACACCGGAGGAACGCAAGACGATGTGGACGGCGGCGGCATCACTGGACCGCCGACGGGATGCGATGAAAGCGTATGTGGACAAGCGTGTTCGCGAATTGAAGCCGCGAAAACTTTATATCCCCAAGTCCAACACCCCGTGGGACGACTTCGAGGCCCGCGCGTCGTGGCATGACGTGTTGGAGCCGCACGGGTGGGAATCACACGACGGGCGGAACTGGTGCCGTCCTGGTGCGGATCAATACAAGACGTCCGCCGTTGTGCGTGACAGAGAAACCACTGGCGAAGTGTTGGTCGTGTTTTCCACCAATGCGGGAGCACTGGCACCGACCACGGGCGGCCACCGCAACTTGTCAAAGTTTGAAGCGTTCACCGAGCTTTCGCACGGTGGCGATCGGAGCAAGGCAGCGAAGGAATTATTCCAAAAAGGTTACGGGAGGAACCAAAAATGAAAATGCCAGCACTGAACGGACAAATCCGAGTTGATGACGTACCGCCCCAATTTGAACGAGAAGACATCGAAGCGGCAGCGGTCGACGAACTGAAGGCCGATTCACCGGACCTGCACACCGACGAATACCAAGCGTTTCCAGCGTGGTGTCTCCCCGAACCGTTCGACGTGTTCGTCGATGAGGGAGCCAAGTCGATCGGATGTGATGAATCTTATATTGCACTACCGCTATTGAGTTGTGCGGGTGCGGCGATCGGTAATACATGCCGACTGACAATGAAGTCGGGATACCACGCACCGCCGGCGATCTGGTGCATGATTATCGGCGATTCAGGAACCAAGAAGTCGCCAGCGTTCAAACTGGCGAATCGGTCTTATAAGCGGCACCACAACCGCATGATTGATGAGAACCGACAAGCCCGCGATGTGTACACAGCCGAGCTTGCAGAGTACGAGGCAAGCAAAAAGTCTAAGGGTGCGGCGCTGGAAAAGCCGATTGAACCTATCCCGAATCGGTGCATGACCACCGACGCGACGGTCGAATCGCTGGCTCCGATCCTTAGTTGCAATCCACGCGGCTTGTTGGTGGCGAAGGATGAGCTATCGGGATGGTTCGGCGGACTGAACCAATACAAGAATGCCGCCGGATCTGACGAAGCCCATTATCTGAGCATGTTTGATGGCGATTCGATGACCGTCGATCGCAAGGCGGATTGGCAATGTCCGATCCATGTTGAGTCTGCCCTGGTGTCGATCGCCGGCGGCATTCAACCGGGCGTCTTGGCCAGAGCACTTGGCAAGGCACACCGCGAGTCAGGCATGGCCGCACGGTTCTTGCTGGCACAGCCGCCGAAGCGCGTCTCCGACTGGTCGTGGGATGACGAACTATCGGCGGCGGTTTTGTCGTTGGTCGACGAAGTGTTCGACGGTCTGTTCGGGATCCAATTTCAGGACGAAGACAACACCCCTCACTTTCTGAGTTTGGCCAAGGACGCCCGGCAGCGATGGAAGGACTACCACGACGCCCACCAGCAAGAGCAAGTGGATCTGTCAGGTGCGATCGCGGCGGCTTGGTCAAAACTGCTGGGGTACGTCCCACGCTTGGCCCTGGTGATTCACGTTGTCACCCAAATCCACAACGGCGACCCGATCACCGAGCCAGTCACCGACGACGCCCTGCAACGTGCGATCCGGCTTGTGGAGTGGTTCAAGCGTGAAGCCGGTCGACTGTATGCCACCATCGACGACACGGACGAGCAGCGGGAGCTGCGGGATCTGGCCGCGTGGATCAAACGGAAGCACGGAGGCGAGTGTACGCCGCGCCAAATCGTCCAAGGTGTCCGGCGGATCAAGACCGTGGATGAGGCAGAGAAGATGTGCATCGAACTGGTCCGCATGAATCTGGCGACCCGCGAATCGGTGAAGCCGCAAAAGGGTCCCGTGCGGACGATCTTTCGCATGACGTGAATCTGTCGACGCCCGTCTACACGTAAACGTCTACGGCTAGAACGCCGTGAAAAGCGGGTATTCGTAGACGGCGGGCGTCAACGGGAAGAAGGAGCCAAAGAGGCGTCTACGAATAAGCCTAAAACGCCGTGTTTTAAGCGTAGACGTTGACTGTAGACACGAGCGTCAACGGAAAACGGAGTTCGAGAAATGACCACACCCATGTCCCTGATCGGCGACCGTGGCCAACGTCTGCTATGCGGTCGCCTGACCGAAACCTTGGAACGCGGCCAAGTGGTGGTGCTGACCAAGCCAACGCCGACGACGTTCAAGTTGATGGCGGTCGACACCAGTAGCGTCGATCAATTGGCGTCGTTCCTGTCCGCCGACGAAGCCGAAGCGAACAGCCTTGCACACGCGGTTGCCAAGGCGATGAGGAAACCGAAACGCCGATCACGGAGGAAAGCCAAGTGACCAAGAAACGCAAACGACCCGGACGCACCAAGATCGACCCCAACGTCGTCGAGCTGTTGCCAATCGAGCATCCCGCCGGCGGGACCATGCGGCTTGGCCGAACGCGAAAACGAATCGAGCGGGACACGCTTGTCCAACTGGAAACCGACGAACACGGCCGCGTCTGGGTCCGTGTCTGTCCTGAGGACACACTGCGGGAACGCTACTGATGCGAGCCTTGGACACCTGCCCCAAGTGCCACAAAGGCACGATGCGACGGCAGAGCACGCGCACGGTCGGACGATGGCGGACGCGGTACTTTCGGTGCGATGCCTGCGGGCATCATGGCAAGGCATCGAACGCGGTCGATGAGCGCGGCAGAGATATTTTGAGGCCAGTTATCCAAACGGGTAAGTCGCCCGTCGAATGTCCGCACTGTGGCTGTAGCATTCTGGCATCACACCCCACGGAGTAGATGCAAAATGAGTCAAGCAAAAGACCTGCGGACGCTTCGGCGAATGTTTCCACGCATGACATCCGACCGACTGGTTCAAGCCATCGAACGCGGCAAGACCGTCAAAGCCATCGCCGCCGATGAACAAAAACGCCTGATCGCCGAAAACGACCAGTTGTCGGAAACCATCGCCGAGCTTGAAAAACGAATCGAAACGTTGACCGCCGAGCGTGAACAGCAAGACGCCGACGAAGCCGAGCGGACCGCACCGGCGGCGAAGGCGAAAGCACGAGGCAACAAGCCGATCGCATTCGCCAGCGGCACCCGTCCGAATCTGGTCGATACGCATTCGTTACGCGGTCGGTGGAAAGCACTGGTCGACGATCTTGTAAGCCAGGGCATGACACGAGCCAAAGCCGTGAGCCGCGCGAACCGGGCCTATCCTGAGCTGCGGGAACTGGCGGTTGACGAAGCCAACAGCCGACGCGGTGGCCGTCGTGGATAAGTTCTATGTCGTCCTGCCGACCGGTCGAGAGTTCATCACAGCCGCCGGGAGCCACGCTGAGGCCGTCGCGGTGTTTTGCTTGGTTGAAGTCGTCAACAAAGCGAGCCAGTACACCGACGGACCGCCGGCGGACTTGTGGTCAGGCTACTGGGTCCACCGTGGCCGAGCGTCCAGGGCCACAACGGTCCGACTGGCCAGTGCGATGCAGTTTTTGGACCGAAGCGATTGGCAACTACTTAACAGCGGACTGGAACTGAATGTCCCACCGCACACGTTTCGCGAACACTGCGACGAACTAATCCGACTGACCGCAAAGCACGAGGCCAAACAATGACCCAAACCGAAACGAAGTCCAAGCTTGAAGCCGCTGAGGAGATCCTAAAGATGGTCGCATCGTCCGGCGGCGAATTGACGTTCGAGCAACGTGTCGAATGCTGCAATGCTCTCGGGTGCACCGAGAAGGAACTGGACAGAGAGATTCGCCGGTTCGGTCGCATCGTCCAGCAACGCAAGGTGGCCGGCACCCGCCAGGATCGCAACAAACAAGACGAAGAAGTCCGCCGACTGTTCAAGGTGCGAGAGAAACGCTCCCCCGAACTGGAAAAGCAAATCGCCGACCTACAATCCGAGTTGGCCAAGATTGAACAAGACCACCGGCTTGCGGCGAAACGAGCCGAAGAAATGGAAGCGGCGGTCGATAACTTGCGGTCGCTGGCACCCAAGTGGCGCGTCGCGGAGTTCAACCAACGCAAACGAGCGGCGACCAAAAAGTACCGGGAACCGGCATTGCGTGCGGCGACCGAATGCGACCGCATCGAAGCTTGCCAGAACTTGGTTGTCGACGACGGCCAGAAGTGCATCGACTTCATCGGCACAATCGAACACACCACCGGCCAGAAGTTCATTCAACGTCGTGGGTTTGGCCAGCGATCTACGGTCGACCGTTCGGCATGGCAGGCCTACATCGACGAGCAGGTGGCACGCATTCCAAAACTCGAAGAAATCCACGGGGAGAACCTGGACGCGTACAACGATGCGATTGATGCCGCCGAGGCGGAATGTCTGGACGTCTACGTCGACTGACCCCACCCCCGCTGATTGTCTCCCGCCCCGTGTTTCTAACCTTTTCCACGGGGCTGGGCTTGGCCGGACCACTGTTAGTCGCTTTCCAGTGGTCCGGCTTTTTTTGTGTCCTCACCGAACGTGCGACAATGGCGAGCCGATGCGATGCACCACCCCCCTACCCGCCTTTGGGTCCTTCCTGCGGACAGGTGAGAAATGCGGTCAACAAAATCGCGATGCTCGCCATAAAAATTCCGGCGCTTTCAATCCCGTGGGGGATCAGGGGGTCGGTACGCGCAGACACAGCCGGGGGTGGCCTCAAAGTCGGTTCGCATCGGTGACGACCGCCCGTGTTCCGCTTCCGTTTCCACGGCCAGCAGAATCAGATTTTTAAGTTGCCAGGTTGGCAACTTAATCGCTGGCGACGAAGAAGCACGGCGGACGTTTCCACTCCGAGTCCCCAATTGGGGATTCAAATGTTGGCAGCAATGTCACCACGACCACCGATCCCGGCGGTCGTTTCCACTGCCGTCCGTCGACTCCACCATGGTGGAGTCGGACCAGTCGCCACGACCACCGGACCCACCGGTCGCTTCCACCCCTGCCGACATCGACGCGGCATTTCCCGGCGGTCTGACGGCGGTTTGCACTTTGTTGGAATCCACAATTGGGGAGTCACGTTTCCGGGACTCCGGAATTCCGGAGTCGGTGCGGACTGTCCAAGCTGGCCAGTCGCCGCCCCCCGGGCGACTCCACCATGGTGGAGTCCGCAATTGTGGAGTCGGCCACCCCTGGACTTGCGGCGGACCGTCCGGCCACGTTCTAATCGGGAGGGCCTAGGCGACGGTTGATCCCCGTTTCCGAACCGCCGGCATCCACACCGGCTTGGCCCGTTCATTTTGTGGAATCCCAAACGCAGCTTGTGGAGGTTAGCGTCATGGTTGTGCAATTCACCGCCACCGATCCGTTGGTGTTTTCGCCCGCGTCGATGTTGGCCGGACTGGCGTGGGTGGGTCTGTTTAGCTTGGTACGGAATTGCCGGGCTATTGTTCTGTTCTTGGCCAAGGCGTATCAGGATCACGCCAGCGGTCGCGAGTATTGGGGGTGAGGCGATGAATTACCAAACAGTGAATATCTTTGTTTGCGAAGTCACTGGCGAAGCAAGCACCGAGCACGTCAACATGGCCGGGATCCGCCAAGAGATTGACGGCCGGGGTGACTACGCCCACGAAGCCGTGATTCTGTCCGAGTTCACCAAGTTGGAGTCCGGCGCGCCGGAGCCGATCGCGTGGAAGTGGACCGACCCGACCGAAAACGGACGTTTCGTTTTCGATGAATCAGACGTGGCAGAAATCGCCAGAGAGGATCCCAACCTCTTGGTCCGCGTCTACATAGTCGACGCGGCGCGGGGGTGAGTGATGGCCACAATACGAAAAGAGCCAAACGGTTTTAAGTCGATCCTTCTTGTCTGTCCCGACAAGAAGCGGCGGACCATCCGGCTCGGGAAGATGCACCTACGGACCGCTGAGAAGGTGAAGACCAAGATCGAAGGCATTGCGGCAAACTTTGCTGCTGGCGTCGATCTGGATCCACAGCAGGCGGAATGGTTGCGGTCGATCGACGGCAAACTGCATGAGCGGATCGCGAAGTGCGGAATCATCAAACCGCGATTGAACACCACACTGTCGGCGTGGCTGAATCGTTATATGAAAACCCACGATGTGAAGGATTCGACGAAGCGGTCGCTAGAACGTGCGAAGGACAATCTTATCGATTACTTCGGCGCGGACCGTCAGATTCGGACCATCAGCAGCCACCACGCGACGGAGTGGCGGCACTGGTTGAAAACCGAAGGCAATCAACGCGGCAGTAAGAAAGCCACCAAGCCGCTGGCAGAGAATACGGTCCGCCGGCGGACGGGACGCGCGAAACAGTTTTTCGATGCGGCCAAGCGTGCTGGTCTGATTGAAGCAAATCCGTTCGACGGATTGAAACGCACCACGACCGAGAACAAAGCCCGCCAGTTTTTCGTCGAGCAAGACGTTATCGAACAGTGCATCGACCACGCACCCAACCAGGACTGGCGGACCATCCTTGCACTGGTCCGCTATGCCGGGATCCGTGCACCAAGCGAACTTGTCCGTCTCCGATGGGAGGATGTGAATCTGCCCGACCGCCGTTTGACGATCAGGGCCACCAAAACCGAGCACCTGAGCCACAACGGCGTGCGTGTCTGTCCGATCTTCCCCGAACTGTTCACGCACCTGGACCAAGCGTGGGAAGCCGCACCGGACGGAGCCGAGTTTGTGATTCAGCGGGCGGAGTATCGCCAGCCGGGAACGAATCTCGGAACGACGTTTCGGAAGATCATCGAGCGTGCGGGCTACGCACCATGGCCAAAGCTTTTTACGAACTGTCGGGCGTCCCGTGAGACCGAACTGGTCGACCGATACCCGATCAAGGATGTGTCGTCGTGGCTCGGAAACAGTAAGCCGGTCGCGATGAAGCACTACCTGATGGCTCGGGACAGCGTGTTCGCGAGAGCGATTCAGGAACCGACGGCAACACTCGAAAAACCAACCGGCACAGAAACCGGCACAGCACCGAGCAGCAAGCACTAGCACCGAAACCCCGAAACACCCTAAAATACGGACGTTTTACGTAAACCAATGGTCCCAGAATAGCCACAGATGCCCGGGGCGGGACTCGAACCCGCAAGGCCGTAACCGGCCGGGGGATTTTAAATCCCCTGTGTCTGCCAATTCCACCACCCGGGCTGGGTGCGTAAATCACGGTGTTTTTGGCCGTTTGGCCCCGTAATTTACGTGTTTTCTGATTTTTCGTTTGTGTCGCGAATGTGCCACTCGTTGCCGTCCGTTGACACGCTGCGCGCTCACAAAAGCGCTCACACGGCAAGCCAGTGATCCAGCCGTCCGACCGCTTCGGGTTCGGATCCTGGGAACAGGTGGCCGTAGGTGTCCATCGTCAACGTGATCGTCTTGTGACGCATGATGGTCTGCACAGTTTTGACGTGTGCCCCTCGCATTGCCAACCAGGCTCCGCACGTGTGCCGAAGCGAATGGAAATCGAAAATCTCGTCGGCGTCGTTCTTGTCTTTCAGGAAATCACTCTCGGCATCTTCTTCGGATGCGTCTGGTCTGGATAGCCAAGCCTCCCGTGCCGCGGCAAGATCGGACCGGACCATGTCGGCCATGCCGTACTCATTCGGCAAGTCGAAGAAGACGGCTCGGCTGTGGGGGCCGAGCGAGCCCACGCGAAACCGCGTCACCCCGGCGTGATCTTGTCTTTCGAAAGCGACTCGGCCGGCGGTCTGTCGTTCCCCTGTGATTCTTGCGATCTGTGGCAACACAACGTCCGCTCGATCGCTTTGGCAATGCAGGCGTTGCGGGCCGTCGATCGCTACGGCGTCACCCGTCGTGCCGAACAGTATCGCGGCTGGGCCAGGTTGCCGGCACCGCGCGGTGATGATGATGCACCTTGGCCGGTACCGACGACGATCGGTGAAGCTCGCATCGTGGTATCCGAGGCGACCGAACAGTTCGGCAAGTCGGACGCGGATCTGCTGCGGATCGCCAAAGACGCTCGCGTGCGGAACCATCCGGACCACGGCGGTGACGGACGCTTGTTTCGTGTCTTCAACGCGGCGGTGGACTTGTTGGCGAAGGTGGCGGCATGAGTGACGACCGGCCTCTGATCACCGCGGCCGAAGAACGGACGGCGGAGATCCATGCGCGGTGCGTGACGGTCGAACGGGCTTGTCGTGCGATTGGCTTCACGGCCGACAGCAGCCATGAACGGATCGCGACGCTGATCGCTCGGGTCGCGGGCTTGCGAACGTTGCGGCGGACGATCGCGGAGATCGCCGCGGATGACCAGGTCGGCTGTAGCGAACGCCAGGTCCGCCGGGCGATGGATGAACTGGTGGAGTTCGGGATCATCGAGCGGACGGCCGAGGATCCGCCGAAGGTGCGACGACGTGGGCGGACGCCGGTGGTTTGGCTGTTGGGGCTGCGTTGGGACTTCCTGCACCAGACGGTGGCCGAGGCGGCCCAGGCGGAAGCAATCTCGCGCGGCGATGTCGTCGAAAACAGGCCTTCCGAACCGGTCGAAATCGACGATTCCGATTTACGGACATTTGACCGGCGTGGTCCGGACATCAAGGCGGCGTCCTGCGGACATTTGACGGACATCGGGCGGACATTTGACCGGCATCGGCCAAAACACTCTTTATGTCCAAACCCTATTCCCCATTCCCCTGGTCCCCAGTCCCTTTCCAAAGCCGATGTGGACTTGGACGTGGACCATTCACGGAGTCAGGGCCAGCGGATCCGACCCGGACCTGACCGGCCGCCGGATTCACCAGCGCCTGAGCCACCAGTGACCGTGACCCGTCAGGCGACCGAGCCGACGGCGTTGCGGCTGATGGCCGCGCTGCGGCATCCGGCGGGAAACGTGCGAACGGTGTGGCAGGTGGCGGCGGCGTTCGACGCGGGTCTGATCAGCGAGTTTGCGATCGCCGACGCGGCCCGTGCGGCGGTGCTGATGCGAGCCGGTGATCGTGTGGCGTACTTCCGCACGACGCTGGCCGAACGCTGTGAGACGGACTTGGCGGGCCTGGCACAGCTGCTCCGCCGGGTCCGGATGACGGGCGGCTTTCCGACGTCACCGCCCAAGCGTCCCGAACATCCTCGGCCGACGATGCGATCAGCCGGCGAAGACCCACGCGTGCCGGTTCACGACCGGCAACGGGAACTTGCCACGCAGTTGGCGGCGGAGCTGGGGCGATGACGGAACGTGAGTTGAAACAGATGCGATCGTTACTGATGAAAGCCAGCGACCCAGATCGCTACGCCGCGAGAATCCAATACATCGACGCCGACGGCAAAGTGACGGATCGCATTGTCAGTCCGATACGCATGACCACACCCACAACCGTCCGTGCCCTCTGCCTCCACAGGCAGGAGGTCCGCCAGTTTTGTCTGGCATCCATCCGGACGATTGAACTCGTACCCGCGCATGAGGTGTTGATGACACACAGTCGGAAAACATCCTGTTCTTAAGACCTAAACATTCGACTCACAAAACTCAACCTTTTTGATACAGCCGGCCGTTCTCCATCTGAATTCGCCATTCGAACATCCGCCGTCTCGCTGTTTCGACTGTTCACCGATCCCGTGTCGGCCCGGCGAAATTTGCGCCCAAGAATTTTGTTGCGGCACCCTACCAACGGCCGTACGTTTGCCCCCTGTGGCGGAGTGTAGGTAACACCCGCTGAGCTTTCTCTTTTCAAAGGGCATTTCAATGAAACGTTGGGCATGGGGCACACTTTTGGCGTTCTTCGCCTTGGGGCAGTGTCAACTTGGGGCTCGGGAAGTTCCAGCCGAGAACTATTTCCGAACGACGGACCAGGATGTCAACATTCAACCGCGTGCGGGCGATGTGGTCGTTTTCGACGAGGCCAGAAACAGCCAGTACTTTTTGAATGGACGCAACCTAAACATCGTTGCGGCAACCATTAAAGTGATCGGCAACGCAAGAATCTCGAGCTTCCAATCAGAAGCAACCGGGAGCAACGGGCAAGGCTCCGACGGATCCCACGCAGCCGACTACGGCGACAGTCCACACTGTCGAAACGGCTCAAATGGTCGTTCCGGTGGACAAGGTGGTGATGGCCCGGAAGGGAATAGTGGTGCGTCGGGTCCAGCGATCTACTTGCATATTGGGACAATCACCGGTCGTGGTTTGCTTCACATCGACGCGAAGGGTCAAAAAGGTGGAAAGGGCGGACTGGGCGGCACCGGTGGCCGTGGTGGACGAGGGGCACGTGGTGGTGATTCCGAAAGCAACCTTTTTGATTGCGCTTGTGGTGGCGGCGACGGAGGTGACGGTGGCTCGGGGGGCCAGGGGGGACGCGGTGGCCGAGGCGGTGTCGGTGGATCCGGCGGCATCATTTCGCTGACTCAGAACACCGTTCGTGTCGAACAGCGGTTGTCGTTGAACGTCGATGGAGGTCCTGGTGGGAACGGCGGGACCGGTGGCACCGGTGGGCCTGGTGGCGAAGCCGGAGGTATGGGCCGTGGAAGCCGCAACTGTGGCGGCGGTCGCACCGGAAGCGATGGCCCATCAGGTTCAACGGGACCAACCGGATCAGCGGGCCGACGCGGCGAAGGTGGTGACATCGTCCGGCTTCCTGTTGATATTCCTTTCCCGGAAATGGTCACCGATCGTCCTTTGGGCGGCGGAGACCCGGTCGTCTTTTCTGCGCCCGAGGCGCCGCCCGTCGCTAGGATTTCGCGTACCGTTGATTCGTCCACATCCGCGTCTGGATTCGGGAACGACTCGTCAGACTACTCGGAAGACTACGGCCACTACGCGCCAAGTCCGGACCATGCAACGGATGGTGGCGAAAGCCCGGATTCGGGCTCGGCATCCATGAATCTTGAAGAAGCCCGGGAACTTGAAGCCACGTTGGTTCGAATCCGTGATTTGTTAAACGAAATCCGAGATCTCCGCGGCAGCGCGCTCAAGTAGTTCATTTCAGTCGCGATGTACATCACACGACGAGCGGTGTTCTGATTGGCAGAACGCCGCTCGTTTGCGTTAGGCATCATCTCGATGTCGATCACAGCAGCCGGTAAGGACTGACATCGAGATTAGTCACCCAGCGATAAATATCGCCTCGGGGATCATTCCGGATTCTGCGCTGGCATAGCCAATCGGTCCGAATCCGAAGGACTGCAGAGCGATACTGGTGGCGCCCGACAAAATTGCCAACACCGATGCAAAAAGACAGAAGGCAAAAAGTGGATTGCCGACCATGTGTTGTTTCCCAATCCTTTCGTTGGAGCTGCCATGAGTCGCGACAATGAAGACGGTGAACCAACGACCAAGATCAATTGACCCTGCGGTGTTGTTTCCAATCGATCTTCGTCTCTTTTTCGTCGCTGCTCCGAGTCACAATCAATGAGGTACAGGTATTGCGCGTGATCACCAAGACAGTCGCCAACTCAAAAGATCGCTCATCAGATTGATCAATCCATACCGACCGACCTCCCTTAGAAATCGGCCAAGTTGCTTCCGTACGTTCGCTGGTGTCGTTCGCAAGTTTCTCCCGATAGTACGCAACGACTTCACTAACGGATGCATCGGTGGCCATCTTGAACTGTCCTTTGACCGACGGTTGCGTCCGCTCTCCATCGCTGCCAAGCATTTCGCCGTCCGAAAGTTCGGCAGATATGAAAGTCGATCCAGGAAACGTCCAATGGGAAACGAGTCCCACCAGAGTCGGCTCACCTGAATCCGCAGATCTGCCAGGAAACACGTGCAAACACAGCAGCACGCCGATCACGGTCAACGGTCTCATGTGGGTCAACTCCTCGGAGAAATGCGGCCTGAGTAGCTAATCGTTCAACGATCAGACGCCGACAATCTTAATTGCGAAGGCGGAAAAAGTTTGCCGAGCTCAAACGTCTACCCAGCGACTGCGGCCACATAAACATCGTAGGGTACGACAAAAACGGTGGGCAGAGTCGGGAACGCGACGCCAACCGGATCCGAGACGCCAACGGCAAGGTGACTGATCGCATTGTCAGTACCATACGCATGGCCACACCCACAACTGTCCGTGCCCTCTGCCTCCAAAGGGAGGGGGTCCGCCAATTCCGCTTGGCATCGATCCAGACGATTGAACTGGTCCCGGCGCATGAGGTGTTGGTTGGCGAAAAGCCCGCGGACCGCCTGTAGTCGCTCGCCAATCTTCGATCGAGACTCCAATTCATTTCGCCGGTGTCGGCCACCGGAGCACTTCCAGGTTGACCTCGCCTTTACCGGATCCGCGTCAAAATGACCACCAATTCCCTGTTTTTCGCCGATCTACTTTGGTCTCGCCCGCGTCACAACCTCCGTCCAACAAGCCGTTGAATTCGCCATCACCGGTGCCATTCGCCTCGGCACATTCGCCTACGGCGGCGACACCATTTGGCGAATCCGGGGTGCGAAATGACGCAAACACTTCTGGATTCATGACGTTCACCTTGCGAAAAGCCGATAAAACCTCGTATCTGCTAAAGTTCTCGCCCGATTGACGATTCGGAAGCGGAGACCAAAATGAGACGTCAAGGAAGCATAATTAATGCCAGCGGTGCAACGAGAACCAGAGCAACAAGTCTTTTCAGTGGTGATCCTCGGAAATTTCAACCCGAAGATCTTTCATCCACTGTGGTATGCGCAGAATCAACTGATCGCCGAGCAAGAGATCGACGAGGCTGACGATGTCTTGAGTAGTTCCGAAGTGTCGATGTTCAACTGGCACGGAATCCACTTCCAAATCGAACAGCATCGTTTCGGATTGACGACCAAAGATGCAGCTCAAGTACCTCAATTGCGAGACTTGGCCATTGGGTCGTTTTCGCTTCTTGAGCACACGCCGCTCTCGGCAATAGGGTTTAACTTGGAGAGCCGATTCCAGCTTCCGAGTCGAGATGCTTGGAATTCGGTTGGGGATCGTCTGGCACCGAAGGACCAGTGGCAGAGTATACTTGAGGATCCCGGAATGCTCAGTGTTGCGATGCTTGGAAAGCGAAAGGACTGCTCAGCAGATCGGATTTCGATTCGTGTCGCACCTGCCAATGGATTGGAGAATGGTGTCGTCGTGAGCATCAACCAGCATTATGATATCGAAACGGAACAGTGTATCTCTATCGCAGATCGAAACAACGAAGTCATGAGAGCTCTCAAAGACGATTGGAAATCATTCCGCTACTATGCGGAGTCGACTGCCTTTAGCTTGGCATGCGACGGTATCGAGCAAGCGGGAACAGGATCATGAACCTCCTGCTTATTGAAAGAAGCTCACTAGAAACGAATTCACATGTTCGTGAATCAATATCGGAGCCCGAGACGAAGCGATTGCGTAAGGGTGACTGGTGGTTTTTGGAGTCGTCAACACTTCCTGAGAACGCCTCCACAAACGGGGCAGAGCCAGACACCGAAAAATCAACCACGCCCCATTCGGAGGCAGCTCCTAAAACTGTTCGCCCCGTGAGCAAGGACGTTGGAATTGTGACCTTGGATGGCGATCGTAAGGTTTTGCTCCAGCAATGGGAATGCGTCGTACTGGAACGTCAACACGATGTCGTGTGTTGCGACTTGTACGACTTAACCGATGAGTCGAATCCAGTCGAATACGCGGAGGTCTTGCTGAGTGAGTTTAATACCTGGGACTTGCCCTTGCTGGTCGAAGGGGCTGTGTTTTACTGGAGCCTTGGGCACTTGAGACGGCAGACGGGCCAAGTTAAACGTTTCACTGAATTTCGTTTGCGCCGCATGCCCAAGTTAGGCCAAGCGAAACGAAATGAAATTACACGGAAGGTCAAGAATCTAAGTGGACTTTTGCTCGGACAATAGCATCTCGTTTGTTCCTCCTAAAGCGGATGAATTCGAGCTTGCGATTTTCGGACCAGGCGTGGGTGAGTGCATTTTGATGCACCTGGGAGATGGTAACTGGTTCGTCATTGACTCGTGCCGTTTCCCACGCTCGAAAACACCTGCTGCCATTGCTTACCTTGAAAAGCTAAAAATCAATCCGTCGTCAGCGATTCAAAGCATTTTGGCGACTCATTGGCATGATGATCATGTAAATGGATTGGCTGACATTGTTCGTCGATGTCCTCAGGCAACTTTTGCGATGTCAGCAGCGTTGGAGCAAAAACAGTTTTTTCAGCTCGTCTATGAAGCCAACGAAAGCAACAAGCTCGTTGAAGCGAGTTCGACGGCTAGTGAGTTTGCGGACATACTCGACCATTTCGCGGAGACGGGAAGAGGAATCGTTGCCCCTGGTGTTTTTGCTTCCGAGGGAACGATCCTTTACTTAGGCGGCGTCGATGAGTCGGTCCGCGTTCAAGCATTGAGCCCATCGAGTGCAGCCATTACAAGCTGCAAGACGGATGTCGTTGCCAAACTGATGACGAATAGCACGACTCGGTGTTTTCGCCGTTTCGATCCGAACGATTTGTCGGTCGCGGTCCAAGTCTCGACACCAGGTCTCGATCTTCTCCTAAAAGCTGATTTGGAAAACTC
Organism: Crateriforma conspicua; assembly: GCF_007752935.1. Classification (NCBI taxonomy): domain Bacteria; kingdom Pseudomonadati; phylum Planctomycetota; class Planctomycetia; order Pirellulales; family Pirellulaceae; genus Crateriforma; species Crateriforma conspicua. The sequence goes on from NZ_CP036319.1 coordinate 7,100,252, forward strand.
GGATAGTAAGCAACTTGGCTGGCAAGCGGTGCTTTCGTCGAAGGTCCGTACGAAACGAACAAGTCAGCTTGTAAAGGTCGGGCATCATGGGTCAGTGAATGCCCACAACGACGATGCCTGGAGTTCGATGGTCGCTCCCAATCCACTAGCAGTAGTTACACCTTATTCTCGCCTGGCAGATCCTCTTCCACGCGAGTACGACATTCAGCGAATTAAGTCATTGACCAACCAGCTATACGTGACGACTTGGCCGCCTTCGAGTCGGCCGCCTCGGCGACGCGGCGTTGATTCAGATGTCGGGAGTGCAACTAAGGTTCGTCGCGCACGTCATCGTGAACCCGGATTCGTTCGTGTTCGGTTCTCGATTAAGCAAACACCGTCGACGCCGACAATCGAATTTTATGGCTCTGCAAAACAGCTGTAGTTCGAGCTAGCAGGTGTCGCAGACCTCATCGCCAGAAGGCATTAAAATCATGAGGCAATGATATGATCGGCACGTTGCAACTGTTTGATTTTGATGGGCCTTTGAAGAATAAATGGGGAGCGGGGCGATTTACGACGCGGACGGCCGTCTTTCAATTTCCTTCTTGCCTCGGCAGTGCTCCGGTGGCCGACGCCGGATTGGCTTAGGCCGAGGATGACGCCCAAGTTTCAGGTTCTTCCCTCCCGGGGGCTTGTTCTTACCGCACACGAAGATACCGGGAGGGGAGAGAGTGTTTGTTTCGCGCAGGGGACTTGGTCCGACCTCCGGCGATCGCCGATACCGACCACCGCTGCGCGGACGGCCGGCAACGGCAATCGCCTTCGGCTGTGTTGGCTGTCCGGCCGGCGACGCCAGTCGACCCCAAAGCTGGCCGACTCGCGTCGCCGGCCGGGGGAGATAAAATGGGACCGCATTGCATCCGAACGCAAAAACAGGGGCGTCCCACCTGATGAAGTTTTCGATCCGCTCGCTGCTGATTGCAGCCTTTGTTGTCGCTGCATTGATCGCGGTATCGCACACCGCGGCGATCAAACTTGATCGGCGGATTGAAGACCTAGAGCAACAGCGGATGTTGGCTTCTCGGAAAGCACGTGAGGCGGATCACTGGCTGAAATCGTTGGAGCGTTTCACGTCATTCAGTGACGCTCGATTCAGCAGTGCGCTAGAGATGATTGCTAAGGAGGCAGACATTGACGCCCAAAAAGATGCGGCCCAACAAGCCTTCGCTTTGATGGGCCGCAAGGGATTGGCGGAAGAAGAAGTCCGGCAACTGGACGAAAAGATTGAATCGCTGTCGCGGATGCGACGATTCTTGCCAACGATTCCCGTCAGCAATCAACTTCAGTAGCCGTAGTACTCGCCAAGATAGATGGCTGCGACGGTGTCAATTTGCGTGTTTGCCGCTTGGACCCATGACAACCGATCCAGGATCGTATTGCTTGGCGGTGCATTCGGATTCGCATCACCGATTGCATCCATTTGGGCTTCGACGCTGGCGGCAGCCGCGATGGCATTGTCGTATTTCACGATCGCCGCTGAGTATTGCGACTGGTTGAGCAGGTTGTTTCCCTGGTCAATTAGGTTTTCCACCTCGTCCAAATCGGACTGTAGATTCTCTAGGCTCTGGGCATACGAATGATTGTCTGAAGACCAAGCACTAGCCGTGCTGAGAAGGTTTCGTCCCTCCGAATCGGTCAGGCTTGAAAACTCGGACGCTGGCACACCTCGAACATCCACCCAATAATCTTTGCCGATCCGAACTCCTCCCAAGTGACTTTGGTTTTGATCAGCCGCGCTGATCATCTCCTGTTGACGGTTGCCTGCCGAATAGGAGTCATCCATCGCCTCCGATTTCTTGGCGTGTGCAGTGTTGCTGTTCGCGTGGACTGAGGTTGCGCATGCGGCAATGATCGCCAACGCCATCCATAGATTTCGCATTGTCTTGTCTCTCCAATGTTCCTTTGAATCTGAACCGAAGCATTCGGTCCTTGCCGCGAAAGGTAGGGAGGGTAAGAATCGATCGAAGGGGAATTCTTATAGGTTCCGAAAGTGCCGGAACGTCCGTTTTCGCCAAGGGATTTGTGAAGATCGATGGATGATCAATACGTGCTGTTGACGTTTCAGGACGCCGCCAACCTGGCCGGTGTCAGTCGGACCACGATTCGAAAATGGGTCGATCATGCCGGACTGGATGCGGTGAAGATGCCCGCGTCGGCCAATCGTCGCATCCGACGATCCGCGTTAATTCAGTTCCTGAACAACTTGGAAGAAGCGGACAAAACGGAAGCTCCGGAACTTATGAGATTTAACCCTCAGCGAGCGATTTGAATTCCTAGGATTCCGGCGTTGAACCTGTTCGTTCTTCGCAACATCTTCCAACGGAATCCAACATGCGATCTCTGCTCGTTTGCGGCCTGCTGGTCGCCCTGTCTGTTTGCACGTCCGTCGACGCGTCCGCTCAAGGACTGCTTCGCCGAATCTTTCAACCGCGACAGTCCGCGGTGTGCACCGGCCCCAACTGTGCCACCCCGACAGCCGTCACGCCGGCCTATTCGGCGCCCGTGGTCACGTCGTCCGCACCGGTCGTGATCTCCAACCCGCCGGTCATCGCCCCGCCCGTTGTCTTCGATGCGCCCGTCGCCGAAGTCCGGCGGGTGTCAACGGATCCCGATCTGACCGTCGACGAAACGGCGTCCAGCTTTCGGCGTTCGTTGATCCAAGCAACGCGGCAAGCGGCACGCTCCGGCGAGATCACGTTTGCCGACGCACTGAAGATCCGCGTCGCGTTGTTCTCTCCGGCGTTCTGTGATGCGGCCGAGGACCTGTGTGTGACTCAGATGGCTTTCAGTGGCCAGGCCGAAGGCGTGTTGCCCATGACGCCCGACGGTGTGATCGAGCGAGCTTCGATCGACTGGGACGGCTTCGCTTCGTTCTTGGAAAGGATCGTCCCGATCATCTTGCAGCTGATCTCTCTGTTCGGCGGCTGATCCGATCCCGCGTTCTTTCATCCCAGCTCAAGCATCACCACACAGCCCCCTTTTTCAAACCATGACTCAGACAGCCACCGCGCCCCAAGAGACCGGCTTTTCCGACGAGCCCTTTGGTCCGTCCAGCCGAGCGATCTGTAAGGTGACCAACGGCAACACGTGCGGATCCGGAACCCTGGTCGGAAAGCGAAACGGCAAATCGCTGATCCTGACCAACGCCCACGTCGCCGGCACCCGCATCGGCAAGACGATGCGTTGCTACTTTCCCGAGATCGATCGGACGATCACCGCACGCGTCATCATGGCCGGTTACAGCAACCGCGTGATGATGGACTGGGCGGTGTTGGAAGCCGAAGAGATCGTTCCGCTGCCGCATACCAAACTGCGCAACGAAGTCCCCGAAGGCGAACACTACACCGGCGGGTACCCTCGTTGCCGCGGCCCGTACTATCAACGGCTCCGCACGACTCGGATCACCCACAACGGCACCGTGTGGCGTTGGCAGCCGGTCAGCATCGGCGGCCAGTCCGGCAGCGGTGTTCATTCCTTTGCCAACGACCTTCTGTACGGCTTATTGACCTGGTCCTGGGGCGGCGACGGTGCCGGCCAGACGTGTCGATCGATCTGGCTGCAGTACGCCAACCGTGCGGAGATCGGTTTCGCCAAGCCGGCCGATTTGGTCGAGCTGAACGAGAACCGGGCGGCCGACCTGGAGGAAGGATTCTTCGCCGAAGCCGACATCACGACGTTGCCGATCTGGGATCACCTGGACGATGGGGACGACGATGATGACGACGGCGACGGTGACAGCCAGCCGTCACCCTGCCCCGAGTTTGCCGCGAAGGTGTTGAAGCAGGCCGAGACGATGCAGCGTGAAGCGGCCGACCTGGCCGAGATCGCTCGCAAGTACCAGTCCTGTGACGACTGCGAGGGCGGCGACGACGACCAGAACGACACCGGCCCGTTGTTCGGTCTGTGATGCGTCTGCTTTCGATCAATGTGACGCCGCTGGTGGTGCTTGTTCTGGCATTCTTGCTGGGATGCCTCACCTGCGGCTTTGCCCTGGGGCTGAAATGAACTCCGAAGTCTTCATGAACGCACTTCTCCAAGTCCCATCACTTGGAGTGGTGGTGTACCTGGTCATTCACTTCCTGGCCTACTTGCGATCGGCCCGAGCGGACGAACGGGAGTTCATGGCGGGGTTGGTGAAGGACCAGAGCGAGATCATGGATCGCAACACACGTGCGCTTCAGCAGACCTATGAAATGCTGAACGAAACGCGGGAGACACTGGCTCAAACCCGCCTGGTGATCGAACAGCATTGCCGCGACCACCCCGCCGGCGATGAGGGGTGAGGGCGTCGGCATTCGAACATGAGACCGTAACGATCGCGAGAGGCATTCGAAAATGGCAGTCACCACCGAATTGATCGAAGGCAATCGGAGCATCGCATCCGAGATCGTCAATGGCAGCGGGCCGTTTGTGCTCGCGATGATCGGGGATTCCTTGCAAGCCCGGCAAGGGATCACTGAGGTTCGGGCTTGGTCATCCTTTGGGATCGCTTCACTGTTTGCGGACATCCCCGGCAGCTACTGGCAGTATCCGGTCGACATCGCTGGCGTCTGCGATTCGGCTCCGGCGTCGCCGAATCACGCGGGCTTTGATGCCAAGATTGGCGGCGGCGGTGGGAGCGACTTTGATGTCGCGTGTCTGCAATACGTCGACATCAGCGGTGGAACCACACCGGCCGAAGTCGACATCTTGTCGAATCGCGCCTATAGCGGTTCGTTCCGACCGCGAGAGAACGATCAGAACGTGGTGACCTACGAGACGCCCAACGAGATCAAAGCTCTCTTGGGCTACGACTGGCTTGCCGATGCATTGGCCGCCGGCGACGTGCTGGTCGATTTCTACGTGTACCGACATCCCGACGGGCCGCAAACGCCAGAGTTTTTCTTCCAGGCGAGGCAAGGGGCGACGACTGCGATCACGGCCCCGAGCACCACGGTCAGCGGCTATGCGGCCACGCCGGGGTGGGAACGTGTCACGTGCACGATCCCGCAATCGACCGTCCTGGCTGCCGACACGGCAATCTCGGTCAATCTCCGACTCAGTGGCAGCGTCGATTTTTCGTCGGACGCAGGGACGACCTTTATCTTTTCGTCGTTCATCGGCATTCGCTCATCATTGCCCGGCGTCGGCCTGGTCAACTTCGGTGTCGGCGGATCGAACATTCAACAGTGGTCAGACCTTCCCGCCGATGCATACAGTTTGATGGATGCGATGGGGTGCACTCACTTCGTGCATCAGATCGGTACCAACCCAGTCGGTGGCTACAACACGCCGGAAACCTTCCGCGACGCAGTGATCGCACAGATTGCCAAGGCACCGTCAGCGACGCGGCACATCTTTGTCCCGCAGCACACCGTGCAAGGATTTTCCCCGGCTGGCGGCGAAGTGGATGAAGCCTACTACGTGGAAGGCTACTCACAAGTTGTCGACGCCCAACCTCAACATTTGCTGCTCAACAGGTTTCGATTGTTGCCGCCATATGAAGCGATGGCGGATTATCTGCCTGACGGCACGCACCATCTGGACGATTTCATTCCGGCCAATGCGTTGGCGATGATCACACTGTTAAGGCAAGCATCCGAGCAGCACGTCACGGCCGCGACGCTTGTGTCCGCGATCAACGCCGATGCGACTCAGCAGGCGTTGCAGGCCGCCGCCGATCAAGCCGCGGCGATCACCGAGGACGACGGGGCCGGCGGGCGTCGCTTGAAAACGGCCGCGGCCAAGGATGCCGTGCGTGGGTCGCTGGCTGGCCGCTGGACCAATCAAGGCACCGGAGCCGACTTCGATGACATTTCGATAGGAGACATCCCGTAATTTGTGCCTCCCGACTATGACGAGCATCGCAGGTCCGCGGCGGAGCGAAGCCGAAAGAAATCCGAAGAAGGCCGCGAGATCGGGCGGCTGCCACGCCGCGGCGATGCCGCCCGACGTCGCTCGTGTGCCAAGAGCCTGAAACGGTTCTGCACCACCTACCTCGTCAACCAATTCAACCTGGAATGGTCGCCGGACCACCACCGCTGCATCAAGAAGATGGAGCGGGCCGTCTTGAAAGGGGAACTGTTCGCCCTGGCCATGCCGCGGGGATCCGGCAAAACCACGCTTTGTGAGGCGGCCTGTCTCTGGGCGATCCTGTACGGCTATCGACGTTTCATCGTGCTGATCGGATCGGACAAGGATGCGGCCAAAGAGATGCTCGATTCGATCAAGACCGAACTGGAAACCAACGACCTCTTGCTGGCCGACTTCCCCGAAGTCTGCTTCCCCATCCGTGCGCTTCAGGGCATCCACAGCCGATGCAACGGACAAACCTGTGGCGGCGTCCGCACCCGCATGAAGTGGACCGACTACGGATGCACCCTGCCGACCGTTAAACGCAGCAAGTGCAGCGGATCACGCATCCTGTGTCGCGGCCTGACCGGACGCATCCGAGGACTGAAAGCCAAGACGGCCGCCGGCGAACAGATCCGCCCCGACCTGGTCATCGTCGACGATCCGCAGACCGAAGAATCCGCCAAGTCGGAAGTCCAGAACCAAAGCCGTGTCGGCATCCTGACCGGTGCCGTGTTGGGGCTGGCCGGTCCCGGCAAGAACATCGCCGGCATGATGCCCTGCACCGTGATCGAGCCCAACGACATGGCCGATCAGATCCTGAACCGTGAACTGTATCCCCAGTGGCAGGGCGACCGGATCGCGTACGTCAAATCGTGGCCCAAGAACCGGCACCTGTGGGACGAGTACTGCGAACTGTTACGCGCCGACCTGGCCGCCGAACGTGGCAGCAAACGCAGCACGGAGTTCTATGCCAAGCATCGCAAAGCCATGGACGATGGCTTCGTCGTCTATTGGCAACAGCGCAAGAGCGATGAGGAACTCAGTGCGAACCAGCACTTCTGGAACGCGGTCGTCAAGCTCGGCCCACAACGCGTCGCCGCGGAGTATCAACAAGACCCACGGTGCCCGGAACTGGTCGGCGACGACTTCGCGTTCGACTGGCACATCGAAGCCAAGGTCATCATCACCAAGCTGTCCGGTTATGACCGCGGCCTGGTCCCCGATGATTGCCAGCACATGACCGGCATGATCGACGTCCACGGCGACGTCTTGTACTGGGGCGTCGTCGGCTGGACGGCCACCTTCACCGGTTGGGTCGTCGATTATGGGACCTGGCCCCGGCAACGCACCGACTACTTTTCCAAATCCTCCGCTCAACGAACGCTGGCCAAGCAGTACGCCGGCGAGATCGATTCCAGCGAGACCGAAGCGTTGATCCATCGCGGGCTGACCGACTTGGTCAACGACACGATCGCGCGGGCTTGGCGGCGTGAAGACGGTTCGCCCCAGCACGTCGGCCTGTGCATGATCGATGCGAACTGGGGCGAGCAAGCCGATACGGTTTACGACTTCGCCGCCCGCAGCGATCACGCGCGGATCCTGTTGCCCTCGCACGGCCGTGGGATCGGTGCCAGCCGTGAACGGATCGACGCCGCACCGCAGAAGCCGGGCGAAATCGTGGGACATCATTGGCGGATGCCCAGTCTGCGGAAATCCAAACGCAAGATCCGCTACATGGTGTTCGATTCCAACACGTGGAAAGTCTTCGTGTTCCGGCGACTGGCGACCGCCCGAGGATCCTCGGGATGTCTGGAGCTGCCCGGCCGGGATCCGATCCGTCACCAGATGATCGCCGATCACTGCCGAGCCGAGACGCCACAGCGGACCGAGGGACCCTATGGCGAACGCGTCGAATGGGCGCCGCCGGCTCCGGGCGTCGACAACCACTTCTTCGACGTCATGGTGGGCAACTGCGTGGCGGCATCGCGACTGGGGTGCCAGTTGCCCGGCGTTTCGATGACCGGTCGCGGCGGCGGTCGGCGTGGGCGTGGGAAGTCACGGATGCGGCTCAGTGAGATGCGGAAGCCGGCATGATGCGACACGAACCCGACACGATCGACACGGAAACGACCGACCACGACGAAGGCACGTCGAACGCGCGACGCTCGGGGACACCGAAGGGGTTCGCGTGTCCGCGTTGTGGCTGTCATCACTTCGTGTTGTTGTACGTCCGCCAGCACGTCAACCGAACCGTCCGCCGCCGTGAATGTCGTCACTGCGGCCGCAAAGTCACGACCACCGAACGCATCACATCGGAGTAACCAATCATGGGCGCCTTTCAAACCGTTTTCGGCGGCGACAACCTGGCCGAGCTGGAGTTTGTGGAGAACCATCCGCCGGGGACCACGCTGCAAGGATTCGCGATGGACTTCCGCGCCGGCGACGACTACAGCGGCGACCGAGCCCGGCGGATCAACATCACCGGCACCGGTGCGGACCTGTCGGGCAAGAAGGTTCAGTTGCAAGGCTGGCTGAACGACCTGGTCCAGATCAGCCACGAAGTCGACATTCTTGGGACACCGGGATCGCATTACATCCTGCTGGATCCCGAAACCGCGACTACCGCCACCTGGCCGCCGAACTATTACCTTGGCCTGCTACGCATCAAGCACGACGCGACGACGTTCCAAACCATCTGGGAAGGCACCCTACGCATCCACGCGTTCCCAACACCAGGGATCTAACGCTGTCGGTCACCGGCGATCGTGAGCGATTACTGGCAAAGCTCGGTCGGATGTTTTTGCTGTTTGGAAGGAAAAAAACCTCCTTCCCGCGTTTGTTCATGTCCTTCTTGCAAAACAAACTCGCGACCATTGATCATCGGTCAGAAAACAGGACAAACCAAACCTTGTCGTGATACCACGATCCGCTACCACGGGGAGTCACAAATTCAAACCGCCTGCCATCCTGGTCGGGAACGATCGCCCATTCGTTGCTTTCACACCACGAAAGGAACTCGCTCCGCGGCAGATTGAACTTGATTGTCGCCGATGCGCCAGGCGTGTATCGAACAAAGACGCTTGCTGCGTCCTCGGGAATCGTCGCAAACCCCTTGAGCGCCCTGTTGGCGGACTCCGCAGTCGCGTTGTTAAGCGCAACTGTGCCAAAAGTCCGTGCAAACCATGTCGCGGCAGCAAGGCAGATCGCGATCAGCGTCAACGCGAGGAACAAGTCGCGTAGTGAATATCGAATCTTGCCCATGTTCTTTGTGTACCACGCTGGCCAAGGATGGCATTGAAACGCGAAACGACCTTCGTCCTCTCCGTTTTGCCTCCGTCGACTTTATTGAACCGATGCATGGTCTCCCGCGGAGCTAGTCACCAGTGCGTTCAGTATTTCCTGGTCAATCTTATCCGACAGAAAGCGAACTGAACCGTCCGCAATTCCGACGTTTGCTCCAGAAACGTGAAAACTGAAGATTCCAGTCGAGTTATCGTCATTGATGGCCTGGTCGCAATTAAACACAAGCCACCATAAATGCGTGCTGATACCCCATGCGGCTTGATGATGGTCCATTCCTGTGCTCGGATCTGAATACGGATAAAGATCGACGGGCGTCCCGCGACGATACCAATCCGGGCGTCCCGCGCGTTCGCCAATCAGAATCGTGTTGGAAAGGCCATCTGACATTCCTGCGAATCGCCCAGAGTTGTAAGAAATGGGGGTTCGATCAGAACTGTATCTTGTTTCACCCCATGGTCCGAACTTCACGCCACTCAAATCACCACTGCCCGCCATCGCAGGTTTGAAGTTAACACCCGCGATTGCCTCGTAATCACTTCTTGCAGCTGTGCCAATAGTCTTGATTGGTATCGCACCGTTGTTGTATTCCATGATGTCTGGGACGACGGCGTTTGGCGTGCTGGTGGACGGACAGACGAAATCGGATACAGCCGTGTTGAGATTGGGCTGGTTAGCTGCGGCCGTGGCTGGCAACCTGATGTCAATCTGCTCGTAGAGGGCCGTCTGTTCAAGTTGCGGAAGAATTGCTGTCCGCCAGGAATGAAAGTGAAACTCGTCACGCGCAGCTCGCGGCTTCCTTAAGAACTTACCGAAATAGAGGTCCGGTAATCCACCGTACACGGACTCATGATTCTGGACTGCCAACGCAATTTGCCGAAGGTTGTTTTGGCAGGTAGTCCGGCGTGCGGACTCACGAACACTCTGGACAGCTGGCACCAGAACCGACACAAGAACAACAACGACCGCCAGAGAAACAAGTGTCTCGGTTAGCGTCAGCCCGGTACGAGAACGTGTCATGCGATCGCCTTCGTCAACGAACGGTGGTGATAACCGTGTTGCCGTGTTTGAGTTCTTTGCAAGCAGTGTCTCTTGCAAAGATGCGAATCGAAGCCAGATTTGTCTATTTAATTCGATAGAAACTCGTGAATGGCAGGTCGGCACGCGTCACCCAGAACGCGCAATAGATGATCCGATTCAAAACCGCTCGGTTGGTGCAATTGTGTGCAGGGGATCGTGGCCCGGCAGGTGTTGCTGATTAGTCGTGTTGCATTGCCGCAAGACGCGGATTGGCACGCGATCGTTCGGCCAGTCGCTCACCATCCACATCGATGGCGATCGTCTCCTCGGTGAACGAAATAGAAAATTTGCGCATTTCAGGTGTCAAGGTAGCAGCGACGTAACCATCAATCAGTAAACGCGTTTCCTCAAAACGTAGTCGATTGGTCCCGCTGTGAATGATTGTTGCGTCGCCATCAGAGTCGATCATCGTGGAAGAAGCAGAAACATCGTACGTCCGACCAAAAGATCCACCAGCGATTAAACTCGCGGCAGACACCTGAGGTGGTTTGCGGTTGGCATACACAAATCCAACACCAGACACCGCAAGTAGCGTGAGCAGGCTGGTGAATGCGGCTAGCTTCTTCATTTTTAGTTTACCTGGTTCGAAAAGGGGTCAGTCGGTTGACGTCCGCGATGCCCCGACCGCCGAGAGGGGGTAACGTCGCGCGTCAGCGGGCCGGTGAGATACGCGTTGACTTCAAATCGTGCCGGAAAAGACCTCCGTCCCCTTAGATTTGTCCATAGTACGAGATTGCAATCGGCGAGCCACTGGTGTCGGCGAACGACAACGTTCACCGGGCCGCGGCGAACGACGTTGATTTCAGAACCCGCGCGGCCCGCGGCTCTGGTGCAACGGATTGTTATCCGACGTTGTGAACCCAGATTTCAGCGGCGACGGAGAATTGTCCATGGCAAAATGGCCCTTCGTTCAAAATACCATTTCGATGATCGGTGATGTAAGAAGCAGAAAGCCGGCGTAATAGGCGGTCATACACCGAACGTTGAAAAGCCGTGCCCGCGACTCAAGGCACAATCGGCGTGGGATCGCAATCAGGATTCTGGTGCATTATTAGCAGGCCGGGACTTAGCGAGAATGAAGCAAAACGGGACAAGCCATGCGGCAACCAACAGGTACGTGATGTTATTGTTAAATGCTGTGCCCTCTGTCAGTCTGTCGCAAGCGACGATCAATGCGGCAAAGACAAGTGAGATCCCGATCAAGAGTGCAATGGATTTTCTTGGTTGCATTACTAATCTCCTCAATTTGTAGTGATGGTGGCTTGGTCGGATAACGGTAGGGTTCAGCGGGGCCGCGCGAACGACTCTCCATTTCAAATACGTCTGCTCGCGGCCTCCGGTGCAACCCATGGTTACCCGATTCAGTCACGTGCATGTGTTCTCAGCAGCGATGCATTTGCACTTGGGGCAAATTTGCCAGTACGTCATCACGAACTGATCTGGCCAGACCATTTCAGTTTTGACGGGCTCTGTTTGCAGAGCAATAGTAGTCAGCCATTCCTTAGTACAGTTTGGGTTTTGGCACTGTGCGACAGGTGGCCCCTGAACAAATGGTGCGCCGTAGCATGACTCAATCGTTTGCTCGTATGTCCATGAGTCTTCCGGCGCGTGTGTCGAAGGATGAATACTGGTTGTTTCGCGCGCAATCGCGAGTGCATCTTTGATGCCAGCTTCGTCGAGCGAGTCCCAACCGAACACGCCCTTAAATGCCATAACGTCTTGTGGATCGCTTGGATCGTAAGGCATCGAAGACAGGCGAGTCGGCAACTCGCAAAATGCTTCTGGAGCGTCCCAAGGCGGAAAGTTGTCAGTTAGCCAGGATGGTCCGACGATGCGAATATCCTGGCCTCGCACCTCGTAGCTGCAGCCTTGCTCGTAGCGGAATGGATAGAATAGAGGCAAACGCGATTGGCCAGTCAGGTACGAAGGGCAAAGCGGGTCTGATTGATCGAGTTCATAGATGAGATGAAGTGGTTTGCAATCGTGAAAACGATACCCGGATTGAATTGCGTCGCCTCCGAACCGGTGGTTGAAGCCGCCGCGTTTGCCGATCTCATCTTGAGCGTACGAGGGAGGAGCGTGATTAAATAGCTGAAGCGGCATTTGCGATCAAAAACTTTAGTCGGGTAACGGCGGCGTTAACCGAGCGGGGGCGTGGGAACGTGGTCAGCGAAGCGTCCAAGACGGCTCAACCCCGCTTCGGTTGAACGCATTGTTACACATCGAATCAAGCCGGCAACGTCGCACGGCTTGAAGCATCGAGTTTCTTCTTTGTGATGTCGACCAAAGCGTGGCGGGATCGGGGTTTCCGAAGCCGGCGGCCAGACACGAAAAGAAGACATCCAGCGGCCGGCGGCGAAGGGAGCCCCGAGACCGCGGTGGAATCCAGAACGAGTCAGGCAACGTAAAACATTCACCAAATCGACCGCGCAACAAAAGCACGAACCAGCTTGAAGATCGCGACGTTCCGACGCAAACACTTTGGCTGCTTGAGGCGTCAATCGATTCAAAGCGTCGGTACGTGGTGATCGTCTATGCATTCAGTCAACATTGCGAAGCGGCTATTGTCCGAGCACGACCAATGTGTTCAGCGACACTGTCAAACACGACACCGCATCGGATCTTGATTCACCATCAAAGCCGGCCGACCGCGCACACGAAAACCAAAGCCTGATGCCGATCAGAGCCGCCCCCGTGTAACGGCCGCCGTCACCGGGCCGGCGGAGTAAAGTCAATCGTATCCGAAATGCCAGCTCGCCGGCTCCGGTGGACGGCATGGTTATGTGATCTCTAGAGTTCCCCAGGACCGATGGGAAGCTCCGAATTGGATTGATCGTTCGGATCGACGAGGACCCAGACATCTTCTGCGTTCTTGGTCGCCTGCAGGCCAAGCGACGAGGCCAACCTGGGAAACAGTTCGTTCTCGTCGCTCGTAGTGATTTCAATGTTAAGGCCACGCTCAGCCAAACCGTCCGGCTTAAGTAATACTCGACACTTGCAGGTATCGCATACGACACGAAGAAAGTGACCAAAGTGGTCATTGGAGCAATTAAAGACGAACCCGGCGTCGTCAAGGGCAACGTGGGATGACGACACGTCGCTATCGTCAACATCTTGCCAGGGAGAATCGACCGTCGGAACCGATGTTGATGTCGTATCGCAACCTGTTACACCTAGGTAGATAATCGCGACCAGGCATGCAGCAAAATTAAAGACTCGATTCACGTTCAATCTTCTCCATTCACATAACGGCGGCGTTAACCGAGCGGGGGCGCGGAAACGTGGTCAGCGAAGCGTCCAAAAGCGGCTCAACCCCGCTTCGGTTGAACGCATTGTTACACATCGAATCAAGCCGGCAACGTCGCACGGTTTGAAGCATCGAGTTTCTTCCTGTCGAAGTCGGCCAAAGCGTGGCGGGATCGGGGTTGCCGGAGCCGGCGGCCAGACACGTAAAGAAGACACCCAGCGGCCGACGGCGAAGGGTGCCCCGAGACCGCGGCGGAATTCCAGACGAGTCAAGCAACGTAGCACATTCACCAAATCGACCGCGCCAACAACGCTTGAACCGGCTTGAAGATCGCGACGTTCCGACGCAAACAAAGTCAAAGCTTGAAGCATCAATCGATTCAAAGCGTCGGTACGTGGTGATCGTCTCTGCGTTCAGTCAACATTGCGAATCGGCGAAAGACCGAGCACGGCCAATGTGTTCAGCGACACAGGCAAACATGACACCGCATTCGATCTCAATTCACCATCAACGCCGGCCGACCGCGCACCCGAAAGTCAAAGCCTGATGCCGATCAGAGCGGACCCCGTGTAACGGTTGCGATCACCCGGTCGCCGCGGATGACTCTCCATCTGAAAACGCGCCGTCGGCGACTCGGCGTGCATCGCTTTGTTCTGCCTCAAATCCGTACGTGCGAGCGAACCATTCAGCATATCGCTCAGACCGTTTCGTCGAACGATCAGGATGAGATCGATCTACATGATGACCGATTTCATGGACGAGAACATCCCAGAGGTAGAATCGGCGTATCGAATCATCCGTGAATCTGTAGATCCACTTTCCGCCCTCATGGGCCATCTCGACACCGGCCCGTTGATAAGCGTGAATCTCAGAAGGTTTGTGGAGATCCGGAGATTCCCAAACTCGACGACGCTCAGGAAACGCAAATAGTGAAACGGAACCGTATCCGTAACAGCCGTAGCACCAATTCGCGTTCCACGCAGACTTTTCTTGACGTGTCGTACCGCCAAGAAGTGCGATTCGATTAAGACCGAGCAACATTTCCTGCGGAATGATCGCAAGAATACGTTTCACGTCATCAATGCCATACGGGCGAACGAATCTGCTGTGAATTGGAACGACAAACAACGCGATTTCGCTACCGTCTTCTAGCCTGTAGGTTGATGCGGGTCTCACGCGGCTAAGTGAATTAAGCTCGGATTGCTGCGGGTCGTATCGAGACCAATTCGTGTACTTTGACGATGAGTACATGTTGGATCGACCGGCACTCGGTTTCGCGTGTCGATTCACTGTATCAACCTATGGCAGAACGGTCGCGTTAACCGAGCGGGGGCGTGGAAACGTGGTCAGCGAAGCGTCCAAGACGGCTCAACCCCGCTTCGGTTGAACGCATTGTTACACATCGAATCAAGCCGGCAACGTCGCACGGTTTGAAGCATCGAGTTTCTTCCTGTCGAAGTCGGCCAAAGCGTGGCGGGATCGGGGTTGCCGGAGCCGGCGGCCAGACACGTAAAGAAGACACCCAGCGGCCGGCGGCGTAGGGAGCCCCGAGACCGCGGTTGAATCCATGACGAATCAGGCAACGTAGCACATTCACCGAATCGACCGCGCAAACACCGCTCGAACCGGCTTGAAGATCGCGACGTTCCGACGCAAACAAAGTCAAAGCTTGAAGCATCAATCGATTCAAAGCGTCGGTACGTGGTGATCGTCTCTGCGTTCAGTCAACATTGCAAAGCGGCTATTGTCCGAGCACGACCAATGTGTTTAGCGACACGGTCAAACATGACACCGCATTCTAACTTCAATCACCATCGAAGCCGGCCGACCGCGCACACGAAAATCAAAGCCTGATGCCGATCAGAGCCGACCCCGTGTAACGACCGGGTTCACCGGGCCGCGGCGAACAGCATTGATTTCAAAAACCGCGCGACCCGCGGCTCCGTGTGCAACCCATTGTTATGCCACGATTAGTTTGGGGCCAGCAGTTCGACGAGTTCCTTGGATCGTCTGTGCCAGCCAGCCCAATGATACGGCGTATTACCGTTTGTGTCAGCAATCGAGCGATCGGCCCCAGCGTCAATCAGCATTGCGACAACATCAGCCGGAGCATAGGCAGCGGCACGATGGAGCGGTGTTTCGCCGCGTGTCGGGGTATCGCCATAGAAATTGTAGCTGTATTGCCCGGGTTTTGTTTTCGCGTTTACATCTGCACCGTGCCGAATCAACAAGGCAATCAACTCCGTGCTGGCGTCGTTGGAAATTGCGTGGTGGAGTGGCGTCTCTAACGTATTTGTGCGACCGAGATTTGGATTTGCACCATGTTCGAGTAGCAGTTTGACGCATTCGATTTGATTGACGTAGCAAAGGCCCGCAAGTACCGACGCACCGTTTTCGTTAGTCTGAGTGTCCGGCTTAGCACCGTTTTTGAGCAAATAAGCGATGACAGACGGATGAAATGTCAACAAAGAGCCAGAACCACACTCTCCAGCTGAGTTCGGATCAGCCCCAGCTTCAATTAGCGAGCGAGTCTTTTTGAGGTCGCCCTCGAAGGCAGCCCATTTCAGCTCAGTTGAATTGGCAGGCATGGATCACCTTTAGTGGCATAACGGCGGAATTCACGGGGGACGGGCGAACGACGCGCAAGCAGACCGAAAACCGCAGCTCCCGTCCTCCCGTGCAATTCATGGTTCGCCGCAACCCCAGTCTAGTCGACCGGATACGTTTCGGCGTAGTGTTTCAGTGTATCGGCATATTCACGGTTAAACGATCCGTGAGGCACCTCGCCGTCACGGAAATATCGCTCAAGCGTATCCTTCGGATTGATCCAGTGCGCGGTCAATCCACGAGTTGGATGTATGACATCGCCAGGAAGTTGGTTGGTCCGCCCCGAGTGAAAGTCTGCTAAAGCCTGGAAGTCCACCGAGACGTGTGATGAGGCGTAATCAATTGTGCGCGGCGTTGGAAGATATTGCGTGTGGTATTCGTATCCAATCAAGTCATTCCATTTGGACGGTGGTCGTCCTCCGTGCTCCTCGGCGTAGGAAGCAATGATGCAAGTGACGCCCCATTCGCAGTATGCCGCAACAATCCCGCGGCGAAAAGCGAAAGCGAGCCAAGTGAGTGCGACAACCACGCAAACGGGTACGACGATCCAGAGCGTTCGTTTTGTCCGGCGTCGCATCAGAGTGCAAAGTCGATGTCAGTCATGATGTTCCATCGGCGAACGGTCGCGTTAACCGAGCGGGGGCGTGGGAACGTGGTCAGCGAAGCGTCCAAGACGGCTCAACCCCGCTTCGGTTGAACGCATTGTTACACATCGAATCAAGCCGGCAACGTCGCAAGGCTTGAAGCATCGAGTTTCTTCATTGTGATGTCGAACAAAGCGTGGCGGGATCGGGGGTGCCGAAGCCGACGGCCAGACACGGAAAGAAGACATCCAGCGGTCGGCGGCGCAGGGTGCCCCGAGACCGCGGTTGAATGCAGGACAGGTCAGGAAACGTAACGCGCTCACCAAATCGACCGCGCAACTAACGCTCGAACCGGCTTGAAGATCGCGACGTTCCGACGCAAACACTTTGGCGGATGGAAGTATTGGCTGAGCCAAAGCGTCGGTACGTGGTGATCGTCTCTGCGTTCAGTCAACATTGCGAAGCGGCGAAAGACTGAGCACGACCAATGTGTTTCGCGACAAAGCCAATCATGACACCCCATTCGATCTTCATTCACCATCAAAGTCGGCCGACCGCGCACCCGAAAGTCAAAGCCTGATGCCGATCAGAGCCAACCCCGTGTAACGTCCGCCGTCACCGGGCGGCGAGAGTGAAACTAACCATCAGAAAACGCGCCGTCGCCGCTCCGGTGCACGGCATGGTTCCCCGCGTTTGCCACGCGCCGTCAAAAGGTGGAAAAGCTCGTTCCATCAATCTAATGTTGCGATATCAACATCGCTTGCCCAGTATGCATCAAGCAAGTTGGGGCGAAGCAACGAGAGGTCGGTCTTGATCTGTACGCGATCGCCAACCGACATCGAAGACAACTTGTCGTAATTGGGCTCCGAGCCATCCATTGCGATGAGAATCGTTGAACGGCCGTTTGTCAATTCGATTCCGTCATACCAAACGTCGTACATCCCATCCTCGCCGTCGTTGTACATGATGTTGCCCAGGTTGACGGCCGTCTGCTTAACAGTGTAGGTGCTTTCCGATGTTTGTGAGCATCCCGCGAGTGAAAACAGCAAAAGAACCGGGGCAGATCGAATCGCGCAAGTGACGCAAGAGTGTGATAGGAGAAGCCGGTTCATGTCGGATTCGAGTTTGTACCAGCGGGTGTGCATGAATCTTTCAGTCGGGGAACTTTGAATTCTTCTGCGGATTCGGGGAGAATGCCCGTCCGCGTCGGCTTCTCCGGATTCGCCTCAGGCCGAACTCTCCTCCGGTGAGCGGTATTTTAGCCGTTCTCCCCGAGCCGGGTGAACGACCAATCCACGCAATGCAAAAAAGCTGGATACGCGTTGCCCCCTTTGCTTCTTCCGGCATGAACGAGCAAAGGTCATACATATTTTGGAGTGTGTTCCCGCCTCCAAATTGACTGGAATTACACCGGTGTAACAGAGTTCAGCGAATCGTCTCGGAAGACCGGTTTTGCCCGTTGAATGGGAGACGCTTGCCGCCAATCGTTGACGGCATGGCAGATCCATCCGTCGAAACGATCACCGACCAAATCGCATCCAACGCGGCCGAACCGGCGAGCGCCTCGGGTGACGGTCACTCCGCCGCGCAGCATTCGCTGCGGGAACAGATCGAAGCCGACAAGTATCTCCGCAGCGTCAAAGCCGCCGAAGGTCGTAAGAGCCTGAAGCAAAAGATCGGTCTGGGCCGCTTCGTTCCGCCGGGGGCCTGCGGATGAACGGACAACTGATCGGAGTCGACGGCAAACCATTGACCAGCCGACACGAAAAGACGCGGCGGTCCCTGCTGGCCAAGTACGACGCCGCCCAAACCACACCGGGCAACCGCCGGCACTGGGAAATGGCGGACCTGCTGTCGCCACGCGAAGCCAACAACCCCGCGGTGCGTCAGACGCTGCGGAGTCGATCCCGCTATGAAGTCGGCAACAACAGCTTTGCCAGCGGCATCATCCGTAGCTTGGTCAACGACATCGTCGGCCGCGGCCCGCGATTGCAGATCGACATCGAAGACGGCAAAGCCAAGCAGCAAATCGAACAGCGATTCCGGAACTGGTGGCGTCGCGCTCGGATGACCCGCCAACTGCGGACCGCCAAGATGTCACAATTCGTCGACGGCGAGACGTTCATCCACGCGGCCACCAACCCGCGAATCGCCGATCGCTGCCAACTGGCTTGCCGGGTCACCGAAGCCGACCAGATCACCAATCCCAGTTTGGCGGTGAACGATCCCAAGCATGACGACGGGATCCACTTCGACGACTTCGACAATCCCGTCCGCTATGAACGGCTGAAACATCATCCCGGCGACGCGTACGGTTACAGCCTGGACGACTTCGAACCGGTCCCGGCCGAGCAGATGATCCATCTATTCCGTCACGACCGCCCCGGCGTCCGCCGCGGGATTCCCGTGATCACGCCGGCCTTGCCGCTGTTCGGCCTGATGCGACGCTACACGCTGGCCGTTGTGCGATGTGCCGAGCACGCCGCCCACTTCTCCGGCATCTTCTACACCGATCATCCCAACCTGGATTCACCCGAACAGGTCGATCCGCTGGACGAGATCGAGGTCGAAATGGGCATGTTCATGACGCTGCCCGAAGGCTGGAAGATGGGCCAGTTGAAGGCCGAACAGCCCGTCCAAGTCTTTGAGATGTTCCGCAACGCGATCGTGCTGGAGATCGCCCGTTGCGTGTTGATGCCCAAGAACAAGGCTCTGGGCGATAGCGGCGGATACAACCTGGCCAGCGGCAAGCTGGACTTCACCGGTTACAGCGACATGTTGCGGGTCGAACGCGACGACCTGGAGATCGAAGTCGCCGACCGAATCTTTCAGTGGTGGTTGGACGAAGCCCTGCTGATCCCCGGTTATCTGCCGACGCTGCCCACGTTCCCCGACGGCGTTCCGCACAGTTGGATCTGGGATCAACCCAAACCGGCCGACGAACTGAAGGCGGCCAACGCGGCCAAGGTCCTGTGGGAAATGGGACTGATGACCGACGAAGAGTACTTGCGTCAGACCGGCAAGGACCCCGACACGCACTATCAAGAGCTGCAGCGTCAACGAGAACGACGTGAAGCGTTGGGTCTGCCGTTGCCAGGCCAAAGCGGCGCGACGTCCGAGATGATCGAAGACGAAGACATCGACGACGAAGAACAGACGGCGGCCGAAGAGAAGGAAGGAGTCGCGGCATGAAACGATCCACTTGGTGGAAGCGATCCAAGCTCGGCACTTTGCTGGCCAGCGGTGTGCCGTCGGGAGTCAACCAACCACCGAAAACCTTCCACGCGGTCGGTGAACCGGTCGAGTTGACCGCCGCGGGCGACGGCGACGGTGAATCACTGCCGACGTTTCAGGGGACCGCTTACACCGGCGGTGTGATGCGTCCGGTCGGTTTCTACCGCGACGTTTACGTGGACCTGTCCGGATGCCAAGTCGCGGCGGGTTCACGACCGATCCATCGTGACCACGACACGTCGAAGATCGTCGGGCATGTCGATGCCGGCGGGATCGAGGTCGGTAAACGCAAGATCAAAGTCGCCGGCAAGATCAGTGGCACCGGCGCGGCCGCCGACGAAGTCCGCGGCAACGGAAAGAACGGATTCCCTTGGCGGATGTCCATCGGCGCATCGATCGAGCGGATCGAGTGGGTCGAGGACGGCAAGGTCGCCAAGGTCAACGGCATCAACGCCAAAGGCCCGTGCTATGTGGTCCGGGCCTGCACCATTTACGAACTCTCTTTTGTTTCTCTGGCAGGCGACGATCGTACGTCGGCCACCGTCACCGCAACCATCGAGGAATCGAACGCGATGAATTTTCAAACTTGGTTGGCTGCACGTGGCCACGACATCAACGAATTGACCGCCACGAAGCTCAGTGAGCTGCGGGCCGCCTACGATCGCGAGGTCGCCGGCGATGGCAGTGGTGATGACGGCAACGCTTCGGAAGTCACCGAGCGTCTGGACAGCGTCGCCGCGTCGGGCGGTACCGGTATCGTGGCCGGCGGCCAGGGAACGCAATCCATTGGTGGTGATGGCGGTGCCGCTGTTGCCACACTGCCCGACCTGCAGGCCAGCCGCCGACGTGAAGCCGACGAAGTGGAACGGGTCGATTCGATTCGCACCATCTGTGCCCGATACGACACCCCGCGGATCACCGTCGGGGAAACCGAAGTCAGCCTGCAGGCTCATGCGATCCGCGAAGGCTGGGACGCCAACCGAACGGAGTTGGAAGCGATGCGTCAGAGTCGACCCAGCGGTGTGACGATCCACTCGCCCCAGAATCACGCCACGCCGCAGGTCTTGGAGTGCAGCTTGGCCGCGTCGGCGGGTGTCGATGATGAATCGCTGGCCGAAGACTACGACGACCGCACGATGAACGCGGCGAAGGAACGGTCCAATCGCGACATCGGCCTCCAGGAACTGATCTGTCGTTTCATCCTGGCCAACGGCGGCCATGTCACGCCGGGCCGGTTCAACGACGACACGATCCGAACGGCGTTCCAAGTCCAACGGAACTTGGAAGCGGCCGGCGGTACCGGAAGCAGCACGTACAGTTTGCCCGGCATCCTGTCGAACGTCGCCAACAAGGCGATGCAGGCGGCGTATCGTGCGGTGCCTGATGTGTTGTCGCGGGTGGCCTATTACGGATCGACCAACGACTTCAAGGAACACAAGACGTTCCAGTTGACCGCGTCGGGTGAGTTCGCCGAAGTCGGCATCGATGGCGAACTGAAGCAAGGCGGACTGATCGAAAGCGAGTACAGCAACCAGGCCAAGACCCGCGGTCAGGTCATCATGCTGACTCGGATCCACATGCGAAACGACGATCTGGGTGCGTTCTTGCGGATCCCGCGGATGTTGGCCCGCAAGGGGGCGACGGTGCTGCAGAAGGTCGGCATGAACCTGATCGAAGCCGGTGCCGGAACGTTCTTCAAAGCAGACAACAAGAACTACCTCGACGGTGCATCGTCGGCCCTGGGGATCGATTCGCTGACCAGCTTGTCGACGCTGTTTGAAACACAGACCGATCCGGCCGGCGATCCGATCGGCGTGACGCCGTCGATTCTGTTGACCGCGCCGCAGAACAAGGTCCTGGGACGCCAGCTGTACGACGAGACCAAGATCCAGTCGGGCAACACCGGCAAGGTCCTGGCCAGCAACCCGCATGCGGGCATGTTCGAACCGCTGTCTTCGCCGTTCCTGACCGCCAACACCGACGCGTGGTACCTGTTCGCCGACCCGAACGACATCCCGGCGATCGAGGTCGTGTTCTTGGACGGCCGTCGGGCTCCGATCGTCGAAGCGGGCGACCTGGACTTCACGCACCTGGGCATGGGCTACCGAGCCTACAACGACTTCGGTGCCGGCTATGCCGACCACCGTGGCGCCGCGATGAGCAAGGGCAAGGCTTAGCGGCGAAGCCGCAGGCAACTGGGCAAGGGTGACGGGTCACTGGGATCCGCACCCGTGCCCCTGATGACCACCGAACACCAACCCGTCACCCGCAAACCTTTCACCTGGAACCTTTCAACCATGTCCGCCACTTTCAAACACGGTCGACCTTTGATGATCGACCACACGCCGGGATCGGATGTCACCGCCGGCGACGTCGTCGAACTGGATTCCTGTGTCCGGATCGCCCACAGCGACATTCCCAGCGGCCAGCTTGGTGCCCTGGCATCGGGCGGCGGAGTTTACGAGGTCGACAAAGTCAGTGCCCAAGCCTGGGCCGATGGCGAGTCGATTTACTGGGACGACTCGGCCGAGCTGTTCACGACCGTTTCCACCGACAACACCCTGGCGGGCAAGGCAGCCGCCGCAGCGGCCAACCCGTCGGCCAAGGGCCTGTTGCAGCACATCGTCTGATTGGCCATGGGACTTTTGCAACGCGGTGCCGATTGGCTCAGCCGAACGATGACGGCCGATTCGTCATCCGACACGACTCGGCAGTTCTTCTACCGATACGGCACCCGTCGCTTTCCCATCCATCCGACGATCGGACAAACCGATTACGAGGCCGAAGACAGCGACGGCCAAATCACCACGATGCAAACCCGCGACTTCATCGTGCCAGTCAGTGAACTGGTCGACGAGTCGGGCGAGCCGTTCACGCCGGCCGACGATCACCAGATCGAAGAAGTGGTCGGCGACCAAACGTACCTGTACCAGCTGCGATCGCCGGACGGCCGGCGGGCTTGGCGGTACAGCGATCACCACCGATACCGCATCCGAATCCACACCGTTCAAGTCGCCCATGTTTGACCCCGTCATCGAGATTGCCGACGACCTGATCGTCACGCTGCCGAAGATCGACTTCGGCCGCGACGATCTCGTTTGGCGTCAGGTGACGGTGCCCGAACTGGACGTCGAACAGCTGGACAATCGCGTTCACGTGTTGATCGCCAGCGAATCGAACGAAAGCCGACGCGACACCGGGTCTCGTGGCAGCACGGTCGAACGACCGACGATCGACTTCGCGGTCCGTGCCAGGTGCCGGCCGAGTGACTTGCCGCGGTACCGCGACCTTCACGGCCTGGCGTACCAGATCGGTCGCGAGATCTTGAAGCTTCGCCTGGTCGCCGACGCGACCCCGATGATCGTGCGGACACGGCGTCTGGTCGACGTCGAACGACTGCGAACCGAATCCCAATTCCTGACCATTCGATCGGCCGAGTTTCAGGCTCGGATGGCTTTGTAACCCGCGGGGACAATCTTCATGAGCGACCAACTGCTTCGCCACGGCCTGGACTGTTACACGTACTACAGCACCGGTGCGGATTATGAGAATCCGGTCTGGGCGTTGACCGACATCATCCGCGACGAATCGCTGGGACTCTCCAAGAGTCGAGCCGAATTCATGTCGCGGGGATCCAAGTTCAAACGTCAAAAGGGCGCACTCATCGAAGCGACCGGCAGCTTCACGGTCGAGTATCGCAAGGGCGACACCTTCATCGACAAGCTGATGGATTCGTTCCTGAACAACACGCCGATCGACATGGCGTTCGCGTTCGACCCGATCGCCGAAGAGGGCACCGAGTACATCCGGTTCCCGATCGAAGTGTTCGAGTTCCCCTTTGATCGACCGCTGGAAGATGGCGCGACGATCGAAGTGGAAATCGGGCTGACCGAGTTCAATAAGTCCGACGGCAGCCTGGTCGACCTGGAATGGCTGACCGTGCCGGCTACTCCCTGATCGAACCTGATCACTGATCCATGAAACGCAATCCCGAAGATACCAAGCTGATCGCCAGTCTCCGCCGCGGTGCCGCCTCCGGCCCCGGCGACGTGACGATTCGGCGATCGCAGTTGGCTCGACTGGTCGAACTGATCGGACAGTCCGATCCGGTCACCGGCGAAGCCGAAGCGAAAACGCTCGACGCGATCACCGGCCTGTCCGAGTCGGGCGGCTACTACGTTTCGATCCGTCGCGCCCAACTGGGCCGAGCGATCGAACTGCTTGACTCTTGCAACAACGACCAACCCGACAACGAACCTTCCCACACGGATGCCGAAACCGCATGAGCGTGTTCAAAGACGAACAGAATCAAGAGTGGCACCTGAAGGCGACCGTGACGGCGTTCGAACGGATCCGCGACGAAGCCGACATCGACATGTTGTCGCTGATCGATGACCGCGCCGTGTTGGAACGAATCACCAATCATCCACCGACGTTCGTTGCGGTCCTTCACGCTTGGCTGATGCCCCAGTTGAACCAACGCGGCGTGACACCCGAAGCCTTCGCCGAACTGCTGTACGGGCCGACGATGCAATACGCGATGGAAGCGGCGATGAAGGAGGTGCCGCAATTCTTCCCTTTGCACCGTCAGCCGATCGTCATGGCGATGATCGGCAAGTACCTGGCCGCCGAACGCAAGGCCGCCGACAACGCGATCGAGAAACTGAACGACCCACAGACCGACGCGATGGTGGACCAGGTGATCGCTCGGGCCAACCGGCAAGCCGACCAGGAGATGCAACGGATCATTGGCGAGACCTGTACCAGATCGCCGGAAAGCTTGGAGTCGACCCCGGGCCTTTGACCCTCCGCAAACTGGCCTGGATGACCGAAGGCTTGGACATGCACTGGTGGGACCACACGTCTCATCACTTGGCGATGCAAGCCAACATCCATCGTGACCGCAAGAAACGCAGCCGGCCTTATCACCCGTTCGACTTTCATCCGTTGCGAAAGCGGACCGAGTCGGGCGGCCTGAAGATCTGTCAAAAGAACAAGGACCTGCTTCGTACCGTCATTCAAAACCACATGAAACGGCGGCAAGCCCAACGCAAACCAAGCTGACGACATGACCCGTGGTCGCCTTCACCCTTTCCGCCAAAGACTTCTTCATCGACCACGGCGCCGTCGCGAAAGCCGTCGGCGTGGCGAATTTCAAAGCCCTGCGATCCGCCGGGGCACTCGGCCGGACGCACGCCAGGCGTCAGATCAAGTTCACGAAGAACCGCGGCAAGACCAGCCAGCCCGGCAAGCCACCGCGAGCACACCGCCGCGGCAAAGGGATCAAGACGATCCTGTACGGCTATCATCGCCCCAGCGAATCGATGTTGATCGGTTACGCGAAACTGGGCGGTGTGGCGGGACGCGATGTTCCGTCGACGCTGGAGTATGGCGGGACGGCGAAGATCAGGGTTCGGCAAGTCCGCAAGGATCGCAACCGTCGGTCCAAGCGTTCCGGCACGCTCAGCGATTCCCAACGACGCAAGATCAAGCGTTACTACAGCCGGTATCAGTCCGACGTTTCGGTCAGCACGATGACGGTCCGCGTCCGCAAGCGTCCCAACATGGGGCCGATGCTCGATGCGATTCAACCGAAGCTTCCCGAGTTGTGGCGGGACCAGGTGAAAGGCTGATTCCATGAGCAGTGCATCGGTGCGGGCCGGCAAAGCCTATGTGGAAATCGGGGCTCGCGACAAAACTCAAAAGGTCCTCAAAGCGACCGAACGCCGGTTGAAAAACTTCGGCTCCTCGGTGACCGCGATGGGGGCCAAAGTCACCGCGGCCGGTGCGGCCGGGGCCGTCGCGCTGGGCGGCATCACCACCGTCTTCGCCGGCTTCGATCGCCAGATGGCCAACGTCGCCGCCAAGACCGGAGCGACCGGCGAAACACTGGAAGCCCTTCGCAGCAAAGCGAAGGAACTCGGCGCGACAACCGCATTCAGTGCTTCGCAGGCGGCCGAAGGCATGGGGTTCTTGGCCCAAGCCGGTTATGACGCCGACCAGATCCTGGCCGGGATCCCGCAAGTCCTGTCACTGGCCGCCGCTGGAGGATTGGAACTGGGCGAAGCGGCCGACATCGCCTCGGACGTCGGCAGTGCGTTCGGTTTGACGGCCGATGAACTGGGCCGCGTCAGTGACGTGATCGCCGCCACGGCCACGGCCGCCAACACGTCGGTCGGCATGATGGGTGAAACGTTCAAGTTCGTAGCGCCGATCGCCAAAGCCGCCGGCCAATCGATCGAAGAAACCTCCGCGGCCGCCGGCATCCTGGGCAACAGCGGGATCAAAGCCTCACAGGCCGGCACGGACTTGAAAAACGTGTTGGTGTCGCTCAGCAATTCGGCCAACGCAGACGCGTTCGAAGAACTGGGCGTTCAGATCAAGGATGCCGATGGCGAAATGCGGCCGATGTTGGACGTCATGCGAGACTACGGCGCGGCGACCGCCAACATGACCGGGCCGGAACGACTCAGCAAAGCGACCGCCCTGTTCGGAAAGATCAGCGCCAAGTCGGCTCTGATCCTGGCCGATTCGTCCGGCGAAGTCGATCGACTGCGTGGCGTGATGAACGATTCGGCCGGCGCCGCACAGCGGATGGCCGAAACGATGCAGGACGGCGTTCACGGGTCCCTGACTTCCGCCGGCAGTGCGGCCGAAGGACTCATGATCGCGATGGGCGAAGGCTTGAAACCGGTCTTGGTCAGCGTGCTGGATACCGGGACAAGCTTGCTACGCTGGGCCACCGACTTCATCAACCGCAACAAGTCGGTCGCCATGATCGTCGGCGGTACCGTCGCCGCCGTGACTCTGTTGGGCGTGGCGTTGGTGACTTTGGGCGGAATGGCAACGATGGCGGGAATGGCGATCGGTGGCGTCTCGATGGCGATCTCACTGGTGGCAGGAATCCTGGGCACCGTCGGTGCACCACTGTTGATCATCGCCGGGGTGCTTGCCGCGGTGACCGCCGGCGTGGTGGCAATGGGCTCCGCCTTCCTCTACTACAGCGGCGTCGGCAGCGATGCCGTGCAGCTTCTCAAAGACGGTTTCCGCGGCTTGCTATCGGTCGGCAAACAAACCCTGGGCGGCATCACGTCCGCGCTGATGTCGGGCAACATCAAAGACGCCGCCAAGATCCTTTGGGCCGGTGTCCGCGTCGTCTTCTTCAAAGGTGCCCATCACGCCACGATTGCCGTGACCAACATGGCCGTGAAGATGCACCAGGCGATGAAGAAAGTGGCGATCTGGGTCGCCAACACCTTCGTCGGCGTGTTCATCAAGCTGGCCAGTGCGGTGGAGAAGGCCAAGAACTTAGACTTCACCGGTGCGATGGCTTCGGCCTCTCAGATGCTCAGTGGCATCAGTGCGCAACTGGGAATCGGCACCGACAAGTCCTTCGCCGAACTTGGCAAGGAAGCCCAAGCGGATCTCGATCGACTGACGGCCAAGTATCAGTCCAAAACGCAGGGCGAAGGCAATGTGTCCGATGAACTGACCGGCGAAATGGCCGATGCCGACCGCAAGGCGCTCGAGGATGCGGTCAAGAAGTTCGACCCGGCCGCCGCCAAACCGGCCGACATCACCGCGCCCGCCGTCTCGGCCGGTGCCGCCGACGCGATCGACCAGGCCGCCGGCGGATCCGGATCGTCGATCGGCGGGACCACGTCATCGGCCGCCGCGGCGTTGATCGGATTCAGCGGTGACAACGCCACCAACCGGATCGCCAAAGCCACCGAGAAATCGGCTGACGCACTCGAACGCATCGACGAGAACCTGCAAGTCTCCGACCTGGGTGCCGGGGTGACGATCGCATGAGCATCAAGGTTTACGAACACTTCTATTTCGAAGACGGCGTCGACACAGCCAAAGGCGATGGCGACACGCGGCGGCTGGGTTACACGGTCACCGGAACCAATTTGCGGTCCGACGTGGTCGCCGCGGTGAAGCTGGAAGCGTCGGCCAGCTATGACGGACTGGAAATCCAAACGATCGAACCCAAGCAAACGGGCGATCAAATTTGGGACGTCTTTATCAACTACGGCACCCGCATCACTCAGTCGATGCGATACAGCTTCGACACGTCGGGCAATTCGGCCAGGATCACGCACGGCTTCAGCGAAACTCGATACGGCAGCGTTCCACCAATGGACGCGGCGTTGAACGTCCAGGACGGACGGGTCGAAGGCTTCGACAAAGTCATCCCGGGAATGAAGTTCAGCGTCACGCAGAACTGGAACAAGGCGTTCGTGACCGATGCCTATCTGTGGGAACTGGAAAACCTGACCGGGACGATCAACCGAGATCCGTTCCTGGGACGTGCCGCCGAAAGCCTGTTGTTCTTGGGGGCCAGCGGTGGCCAAGAATCCGCCGGCGATCCGGAGATCACCTATCACTACCTGGCCGGCCGCCACATTCAAAACCTTCAAATCGGCGACATCACGGGCATCAACAAAAAGGCCCATCAATTCATCTGGCCCGACTGGCGTGAAGAAGTCGACACGGGGACCCATCGGATCCGCAAGGTCGTCAAAGGGGTCTATGTGAACGACGTGGCCGAGATCGCCGACTGGTCGGACATGTTCCCGTACTGAGGATCGACCTGCGATGGCAAAGTATCACAAGGGCGATCGCGTTCGGACCATCAGCCGGCGTTACCTGGATCGGACACACGCGACCAACGAAGCCGCCGATGCCGGACGGTTCACCACGTCGCCACCGATGATGCCGGGGCTGCATCGAAACCGCACGCCCGTCCGCGTCATCAACCGGTCGGGTGCCACGCGCTCACGCTGGTCGGTGATGCGAGTGACCGGGATGGCGATCGATCCATCGCAGGACGAAGACTCTGCCGCTCGGCAACCGGTGCTGGAGGTGGAACTGCAAAGTTCATCCAACACCCAAGGCGTTCCGGTGGTGCTGTGGGAACCTCTCCAAGATGACCAGATCGGCGAAGCCACGATCAGCGGCATCACGCCGGTATTGTGCGAAGACGTCGGACCATCGGCCGAGTTCTTGATCCCGGTCGACGGCCAAGAGTCCGCGGATGCTTCCGACTCCGGACCCATGCAAGTGATCTGGTCGCCCGAGCTGGCAGCCGACCCACGACCCCCGGCAATCGTGCACTTGGGATCGGTCCCCGGTGCCGGTGAATCGGAATGGTTTTATCAATTCGAATTGACCTCCGACCCCAGTGCAACCGAAGGGACCGCGGACATCACCGACGGCGCCGGCAACGCTATCGGTTCGGCGACGGTTTACGATCCGCGCTCGATCTTCTTCGACGTCCTCCTCAGCGGTGACGGAGGCTACTGCATCAAATCCGGCGGCAAGTATTACGCCGTGAACGCCAACTGCCCGGCCCGGAGTTGATGACGTGAACTGGTTCGGTCCTTCCGGTTCGTGTGGCTGTTGCGGATGCGTTCGCGGCCAACACTTCAAAGTGACGCTACACGGTCTGACGTACACGCGGACGGTTTACCCGCCGCCGATGACCAGCACCAGCGGCGAGCAGACATTCGACGCTTCCGACACCCGCTGCGAAATCGTCGCCGCGTTCCCGGCGAAAACAATCGCCAACGTCGACTACAACGGCGACGGAATCATCGATGAATCCGATGGGGTGATAAGCTGCGAACTAAACGTCTATATCACCTGGTCCGCGACCGGCGTGTTTGTCATCTCCTTGGAGTTCATCGGCGAAGCCTACACCGGCGACCTGATTGAACTAACCGACATCGGCCTGGGCAACCATGCGGACACCGTCACGTGGAACCACACGTCGCCGCCCTACACGACGGAAGTTTCGTACGACTTCACGGTGGAACTGTTGCCGTGATCACCAAGGCAGAAGCCGAACGAACCTTCTCCGACCACTGCCGGGCAGGATGCGTTCACTTTCGGTTATCAACGGATGGCAGAAACCGGCCGGTGACCGGCTGTGATTTGTTGGCCTGTCCCCAGAAGGTATTTCGAAGGATCCAACTCGGACGCGGATGCCCGGCGCACCCGCCACGCTTCGCCCCAGCCGATCGCCAGGGTCCCGGGACGGAACTGTTGAAGATCATCCCGGACCTATTCCATCGCTGCGACTGTGACTGCGACGACTACGCGGCGAAGATGGACCGCTGGGGTGTCGCCGGCTGCGAACGTCGCTTCGATCGCATCGTCGATCATCTCTGCCGCCAAGCCGAATCACTTCTCATCCTCGGCCACGCCACCACCCTGCATCGCCCCATCGCCCAACACTGGGTGCGCCTTGCGATTGAACGATCGCGAGACGAAAGGACTGCGAACCAAACTCGGAAGACGCATCGAGCTTCCGATCAACGGATCGAAGACTAGCGTGATGCCGTTGACGTCTTTGCGGCGAATCGTCGTCGAAAGAATCCACATCCCGCCCCGGCAGCAGCAATGAATCCAACAAACATATTTGGCTCTGGCACTGCGGAAACAGATAGAAACTTAGAGTTCAGATACGTGGTCAACTCGGGCGAAAGCTGCGTGTCGCTCGGCAAGATGGTCGTCCCCAACTTGGCCGGCTGACCCAGTGCCTTCCGAAGGAGGTTGTGCATCAAATAGTGGCCGCCACCAGATGTCGACATGTGATGCGTGTCTCGGTACAGATCCGATAGCTTGTCGATCGGCGCGTTGCCATTCTCAATATCTAGTGCAATCTCATAAAGCACCTCGGCTGACTGAGTGCGAACAAGCTTGCGGTCAGGGAAAGCCTCATGAAGTGCATCCATGAGTCGGTCAAAGTAATCTCTCGAGATCCTCGTTTCGGTCGTTTCTGTTTCGTCGACGTACGCTTCAAAATGGGTCTCGTGAGTGTTCCACCCGGTATGCACAACGAAGGTCGCGTTCGGCTGCTTCCTCATCCAGTTTGAAATGATCTCAAGATCCTCATCGAAGGTAGAACCGAGATAGGGCTGAACGGTGACGAAGTCATAGTCCTTCGATGCCAACGCCACCGGCCAAGGCGTCGAGGACGTCACACAGTGACCCTCTGGGTTCTCGTTGATGAACGAAAGCGACTTGCCGCAGTAAATGTGCCAGTCGACGTCACCGGATAGATAGGGTGGAAGAGAGTCCCACGTCAGCGAATTACCAATCGTCAGGATGGAGTCACCATTGGCCTTCGGTGCAACGATGCCGATCAGTGCGGCAACAAGAACGAAAACGCGGTTGGGCCTGAACATCGGAAGTCATCTGCAGAGGGGTCAGCTAATGTTTAAGCGACCAACCCTAACGGAACACCGCTCACTGTGAAGGAGTAAGCTTGTCCCACCCAACGGATTTCATCGAGTTTTCTTCGCTCGTTCGAGGATCCATCAACCAGCTGCCCAAGATTGGGGAAAAGCACCCCACTATTGTGACTGCACAGAGCCGCCAGCCTATTCAATAGACCTGGCTCCGCACAAAGGCGACCCACCGACGAAATTCGACCCACCGGCGCAAGAAGAAAGCGTCCGCCATACGACGGACGCTTTCTCGATTCGTTCAATGTTGCCACGTCGGTGCCAGAGCCTACTTCCGGTTTCGACGCACACGCCGGGCCACACCGCCCACCGCGATCGCCCCCAAGAATGCCATCGACGCCGGCTCGGGGACCGCGGTCACGCTTCCGCGAAGCTCACCGCCACCGAACGAACCACTGTGGATGTTGACGTAGTAGCGACCATCAAGCAGTGCGTCTTCGGCGGCTTGATCGGGCATGGTGACCGTACCGGCCAGCGTTCCGCCGGTGGCTCCGAACGCGATAGTCGGCGTCGAAAGGGTCACGTTTGCATCGGCGCCCGAGTTCAGGTTGAACGCGATACCGCCGGTCGAGTTGAAGATGTCGCTACCGGCCGAAACGACATGCAAGTGAATACCGGACGCAACGTTCGCCAAGCCTCCACTGAGGTTCTGGAAAGTGAACTCGAAGTTCAGAACGTTGGTGTCGGTATCGTAAAAGAAACCGCCACCCGATTCGCCGCCCGATGCATTCGACACCGATCCCGGGATGATCGGCGTGTTCGCACCGACTTCGTTTCCAGGCAACAAACCGATGCCGGCGTTGCCTTCCAACTGAAAGTCAATCAATGCGGCGGAGCTGCTGCCGGCGGATACGCCCAAAAGGACGACGCATCCCATGGCGATCAGGCCGGCGCGGATTCGGACCAGAGAAATACCCATGTCATGTCTCACGTCTAGGAAAAATGGGGAACATAGAACGGTCCCGCAATGTAGCGCCCCGCACAGCCGACATGGCCCTCGTCAGACGTAGGGTGCGAAAGATTCGTACAGAGTCACCGGGAGACGCCCTACAAAATTCGGAATGCAACCGGTTGCCGATATAGAAGTGCACCGGCGTGCACGTGTCCGGATCGGGCCACCACGTGCATCCAACATCGATACCGCCACGTGTGTTGGCAAAGCTTGCGGCTACGGACCAGCGACAAGAGATCGGAGCGACGTTGCCATGTTCCAATTGCCGGAGTACCAGACCACTTCGCTCTCAGCGTTCCGATTTCATAGTGACACAGTGTCGTCATTTTGACACTCTCACCATATCACTTGCAATGAGTTACATCATTGACTGGGCGACACTCATCCTTGCAATCGACAATCCATTAGCATGCCGACTTCAATTCACCACGTTGGAAGAATCCGGAGTTGAAACGGCGACCTGTGACGCCGGCTCCGGGTCCAGAGCGGTGGTTTTTAGGCGCTCACGTAAGCGCACACAAAAACCAGAAATTCGCCTCAGACACGCGTTTTAGACACCTGATTTGAGATTTTAAATCCCCTGTGTCTGCCAATTCCACCACCCGGGCTGGGCTGGAACGATCGGGGGCCACGCGGTGGTGGCTGATCCCAATCGTCGGTGTTTTCCCAATATCGGTCCATTCAAACGACCGATGCAGCACGACCAGTGTTGAGCCCAAAGCCCGGTTGTGCAAGACAGGCAACGAAAGCCGCGATGGCGACCCGCTCTCTCCGAGCCGAACGCTGTGAGACGGACTTGGCGGGCCTGGCACAGTTGCTTCGCCGGGTCCGGATGACGGGCGGCTTTCCGACGTCACCGCCCCAGCGTCCCGAACATCCTCGGCCGACGATGCGATCGGCCGGCGAAGACCGACGCGTGCCGGTTCACGACCGGAAACGGGAACTTGCCACACAGTTGGCGGCGGAGCTGGGGTGATGACCGAGCGAGAATTGAAACGGATGCGATCGTTACTGATGAAAGCCGGCGATCCTAATCGCTATGCTGCGCGAATCCAATACATCAACGCCGACGGCAAAGTGACGGATCGCATCATCAGTCCCATACGCATGACCACACCCACAACCGTCCGTGCCCTTTGCCTCCAAAGGGAGGAGGTCCGCCAATTCCGCTTGGCATCGATCCGGACGATTGAACTGGTCCCGGCTCATGAGGTGTTGGCTGGTGCAAAGCCCTCTGGACATCTGTAGTCGACCGCCAATCTGCGATTGAGATCCCAATTCATGTCGCCGCTGTCGGCCACCGGAGTGCTGGAACGCAAAAGTAACCTGCGTCGATCGACTCGGACGACAAAACCCCCAACACAAGACCCGACCCCAGCGAAGCCACCACTAGATTTAAGAATTGAGCGAAACCTGCAATACGAACCAATGTCCATTTGGGTGACGGCTTCGCCCACCTACTGAAACTGATACACTCTTCTACCGGGGCACAGTAGGTCAGAATTCGAGAATTCACTTGTGTTCCAAATCGCTTGCAACGGGAGCACAACAAATGGTCGATTTTGGCAAACTGAGAAAGGCTTCAAAGAAAGAAAAATCCCCCGACCCACTAGAGATATTTAGAAGACTGCCAAAACCACCGGGAATCAACGATCTCTATAACAGCCAAGCGGAGGTTTTAAAATCGTGGTTCACTAATCGAAACCGAAAAGACACGGTGCTCAAGCTTCACACGGGTGGCGGGAAAACACTTGTCGGTCTTCTAATGGCGCAGTCGTCACTCGACGAGTTGGGTGAACCCGTACTCTACTTGGCACCGACAGTGCAACTCGTCAATCAGACGTTGGACAAAGCCAAGCTGATGGGGATCGCTGCCGTTCCGTATCGAAACGGACAAGACCTCGACGAAAACTTCGTCAACGCCAATTCGATCATGGTTGCGACTTACAACGCATTATTCAACGGACAGAGTAAGTTTCGTCTAAGGGAAAGAGGTCATTATCAGCAGGTAGGTGCTGTGATTCTTGATGACGCTCATGTTGCATTTTCCGTTATCCGAGATGCGTTCACGTTGGAGGTAAAGAAAAAGAACGACAAGGACCGTTATCAATCACTTACAGGATTGTTTCGCAAGTCTTTCTCTGACTGTGATCGCCTTGGCATCTTTGACGATGTTGTCGGTGGTCGAGAGTATGCAGTTCTGGAAATTCCCTACTGGGCCTGGGACGAACAGATCGGCAGTGTTCGTGAGCAGTTAAAGACAGACGCCGAAGAGCACCCTTTTCACTGGCCCCTGCTTCGGAACGAACTTCATCTTTGTCACGGGTTGATAAGTCGTGACGCGTTTACGGTAACACCAATTGTTCCGTTGATACGGACATTCCCAACATTCAGCGACGCTCCAAGACGAATTTTCATGTCCGCTACGATCGCCAACGATGGGGATATCGTTCGGACCTTTGACGCTGATCCCAACGAAATAAAGTCGCCGTTGACGTCGCGATCCCTTGCCGGGGTCAGTGAACGAATGATTCTTATTCCAGACCTCATGAAGTTTAAGAGTGATCGAGAGTCGATCGCAGAACTGGCGAAATGGACTTCAAAGCAAAGAAAAGGCTCGGTAATTCTCGTTTCATCCGATAAAGCCGCCGAAAATTGGAGCGATGATAGCACTGTGGCAACCGGATCTGCCGAAGTCGGAAAACTCGTTGATGAATTACAGAACGGAAGCCACTTCGGCCCCGCTGTCTTTGCAAATCGATACGACGGAATCGACCTTCCCGGCGATTCGTGCAGGCTACTCGTCTTGCAAAACCTTCCAAAAGGGACCTCTAACTACGAACTATTTCGTGCTGCGGCTTTGGCAGGAGGTGCCTCATTGGTTCAAATGCTCGCTCAACGAATCGAGCAAGGTATCGGTCGGGGAGCACGAGGTTCGGGTGACCACTGCGTGGTTATTATGTCCGGCCCTGATCTTGCTGGCTGGCTCGCTAAAAACGCAAATTTTATGATGCTTACTAGTGCTACAAGAGCACAAATTGAGATGGGTGTTCAGATAAGCGAAGCAGTCGAATCGGTCGAGGAATTATCCGAGACAATCGCTCGAAGCTTTGCACGAGACCCCGATTGGACTGAATTCCACGCGGAGACCTTGGCTGAACTTGAAAGTGGAAACGAAATTAATGAGGATCGTTTCTCACTCGTTTCAATTGAGAGAAAGGCGGTAAACCTCTGGCAAGACGGTTACCACGAAAAAGCCATTTCAAAGATCGAAAAGGTAATTGATAATGCGAGTGGCGATATCGACAGGCAATCTTTGGGATGGATGGCACAGCTTGCGGCACGGATTGCGTCGCACTGGGGTGTCAAACAGAGAGCCGAGGAGTTTCAAAAACACGCATTTAGCTTCAACCGGAACCTGCTTCGACCGCGAGTCAAGCCGCCATACGAAAGTCTTCCAGCACCAGATGAACAAGCTGTAGCAATCGCTAAACGCATAGAAGAATATCGACTTCGCCAAGGGATTCTGAGAAGCTTTGAAGACACTGTTTCTCATTTGCATGATGAGGCCTCAGCTACATTGTTTGAAGCTGCGCTGGCGGAACTAGGGAGATTCATCGGTCTTTTCGCAGAACAGCATGACACAAACGGTGAAGGTCCAGACGTGCTCTGGCTCTTGCCGATCAAATGCGGTTTCGTCATCGAAGCAAAGAGTCGAAAGAAGCCTAAGAACGAATTGACGAAAACGCAGCACGGCCAACTGCTTGTCGCTGCTGAATGGTTCAAGGCAAATTATCCCGATTATGAATGCGTCCGAGTCAGTATGCACCCCAAAAATGAAGCACTGAAAAATGCTTCGGCGGAAGCATCTCATGCATTGACGTATGAAAATCTGGCGAAAATGGTGACCGAAACCCGAATTCTGCTTACAGAGATTTGTGAGTTGCAAAATACGGGAGCAGACCTTGTCAACGCATGTGGCAGACTGATCGAGCGATCGAACCTATCCGCAAAAACAATTGCCTCCACCTACTTTGTTCCGTTTGAGCAAATCAAGAGAAAATCTGAGTAGGTCGGCAGCGTTCATTGAGGCAGCCGCCGGCCGACGCCGGATTGGCATAGGCCGACGATGATGCGCAAGCCCTAGGTTCTTCCGGACCGGGGGTTTGTTCTTACCCGACACGAAGATACCGGGAGGGGAGAGAGTGTTTGTTTCGCGCCGGAGACTTGTCCGACCTCCGGCGATCGCCGATACCGACCACCGCTGCGCGGACGGCCGGCAACGGCAATCGCCTTCGGGCCAAGTTCCTTCTGCAAATCAGCGGGCAAACGATCAATGAAGAAACAAGTCTCACTTCGCACCGTGCTGTTGGGGTGTACCGGCTTCGCGATCGTTCTGTTTGCAGGGCGTCTCTATCGTGATCACCTAACTCGGACCAATTTTCGTCTTCGCGACGAGATAGCCACTCTGAATAATTCGATCCGTGGCAACGTTTCGAAAGGGAGCTACGACATCAGCATCGTCAACGACGATTGCGGTGGACAGTGACCAAACAAAGAGAGCCCGGATCGCAAGTCTCCAGGCTCGATTCGAAAGCAACCGTTTTCGTGAAGCTTGTCTGCCTGAGGGTCCCCCAAAAGTTTTGGTGAACCCAGACCTGCCGACAGAAGAGATCGCCCCGCTTCCGCATACAAAACCGCGCAACGAAGTCCCCGAAGGCGAACACTACACCGGCGGGTACCCATTTCCTGGCGTACTTGCATGCGGACCAGAGCGAGATCATGGATCGCAACACGCGCGCGTATCAGCAGACTGTCGAGATGCTGAACGAGACACGCGCGACCCCGGCTTAAACCCGCCTGGTGATCGATGCCGCGGGAATCGAAACACAGAGACACTGATTGCTACCGAGGATCAGCTCTACGCTCTCTGCGGCTTTGCATTTCGTCGGCTCACGCAACGAAAGATAAACCATCAACGGCCGTGTCTGTCTTTAGGCGTATGACACCCAGCCTCGGAAAGCGAACCCGGCGTAAAACAGCTCGACGTTCGTGAAGCCCGCCTCTTGCAACAACGCTTCGTCTTGTTGGGGTTCGAGAATGGTCAGATAAGCATCGACCGCCTTTCGAAACTGCGATGCCTTTTCCGCATCCACGGCGGGACGAACCATGTAAGCTGCGTACCGTGAAAGCCACCGCTCGCGCGCACCATCGGCTTGAGGGAAACTCAGGTGCACCACGATGAACGGTGCTTGTGGCCCGAGTCGCTGACGAATGGCGGTCAACATCTTTCGTCGCTCTTCGAAGTCTGCAAAATGCATCGTCAAAATGCACGTGGCCGCATCAAACGGCCCCTCCGGCGCAGCATCGACCTTGCCCTCGTGCAGTCTGACTCGCGAGGCAAGCGGCCCCAGCGTTTGCTCGGCAAGTTGCAACATTGCCGGGGAAGGATCCACGCCATCAAACTCCCAGCTCGGTTCCGCTTCGGCGAACACCTTCATCTCCAGTCCGCCGCCGGCTCCGACGACCAGGATACGGCCGTGGCTCTGCACCCGCTCGGTCAACAACAATGCCGCCATCCGCTGCATGTCCGCGAACCCCGGAACGGCAATCGGTGGCGAATCCACATATTTCGCAACCGCTTCCGGGGCGTGAAAAGCCGCTTCCAAAAATTCAGCTTTGGAGTCCATGTCGGTTCCGTTTGGCTTTCAGGGAAATGCCTTTCGCTTCGAGGCGTTGGTGGCAATCGGCGCTCAGCGAGGCGAGCGTGACTTCCCCCAACCGCCGAAGCAGCAGTTGTTCGGCTTCGTCAAACGTCCTGCCCAGTGCGGCGTTCACGGATTGCTCCACCAAACAACCCGGTGCTTCCGTGCGATTGCCCATTGCCAACAACCCCGGGCTGCCCACCGCCTCGTAGATGTCCAGCAAAGTGACCTCGGCCAGCTCGCACGCCAAAGTCCAACCACCTCCGTGTCCCTTGGCGCTTTGCACATACTGCCGCTCGCGAAGCCCCGCCATCAGACGACGCACCACGACAGGATTCGTGTCGATGATTTTCGACAAATCGTCCGAAGTCACCGGTTCGTCCAGCTCCGCCATGTGCAACAAAATGTGCAGGACGCCGGATAGCCTGCTATCTCGCTTCATGTAACTTACGTTATTACATGAAGGTGGCGTCGTCAAGTTCGGCTTGGAAAGCCATGGAGGCTTCTGCCGTTGACGCGAACAGCCACACGTTGTGGCTACCAGATTAGAACGCTCGCTATTGCGAATCCAAATTTGCATACGGCACCGAACCGAATGCAATTCTCAAACAGCAGGTCGCCCTCTTGTTGGACCGGTGCTTTCGATTCCCGACGGCCAGGGCCGCAACGCCGTGTATCTGGCCTCCAAGGTCCTGCCGCTGGTGCTCTGCGGCCACCACTCTGAACGATGGACTGGCTTCAAACACGCCAACAACACGGTTCGATTGGGGACTTCATAGGTGATCCACGCTTCGGCCCCGCGTATCCGCAATCCCTACCGTGCATCAAGCCAATTCTTCGTGACTTCATCAAGCGGTTGATTCTCTCGGCAAATTTGGTAGTCCAACTCGGCGATGATTTCGTTGGACCAACGCAGGCTGTCGAGCGTTTTCAATTCGTCTTCCGTGAAAAGAGTCGACTGGTCATCGCGCAAAAGCAGAACCGCTTTGTCGACAACGCCCAGCAAACCCTTCGGCTCTCTCAGCTCTCGAATCTTGTGTTTGAAGTGCAGGAACTGCGGCTTCCATAGCGGGACGACGACCCATTCACCGTTCTCGACCGCATGCTCAAACGTGGTGAAGCAGTCTTCTTCACTGCCCGTGTGAAACCGGTATCCCGCATCGTTCAATCCGTATTCGCTCATCATCGCGATGGAGAACCGAGTGATACCCGCCCCCGGATTGATGCCCTGAATATCACGCTTCATTTTGTCGGACACGTCGGGCTTGAGCAGGTCAGCGACTTCGGCAACCGCGGATTCGGGAACGTAGTCGGGGACTCCCCAGAGTGCATACGGTTCGTAGTGCAGGCCGAGAACTCGAAGCGGAACGGTTTCTTCGACCTCCGCTTTGTAGCCGCCATGGCTCGACGGTAGCCAAGCCGACGCCAGCATCTGCGTCTCACCTGCTTTCAACTTTTGAAAGTTGGCTTCGTGTGGCGAGTAAATCCGTTCGACCTCGATTCCCATGCCATTCAGAACATGCGCCGTCAACGATCCCGCGACTCGATGAAACGAAAGATCGGTGATGCCAAGCGTGATAAGCCGCGTCATTTTCTTAACCCTTTTCGTTGCTGTTTGAATAGCCGGTCTTGGATCAACCAATCTTTGTCATCTCGTGCAATGTGAACTCTTCGACGGCTCCTTCCGTCGCGGCCATGCAACTCCATGCACCTCATCCTGGTTCGAACATTGAACAGGCAGACATGACCTCTTGATTAGGCAGACGGGCAAATCGTATTAAGTTCAGCAACCCGACGCGCTAGTTTTAAAGTTGCGCTTTCTGGTAACCCGACTCGCGAGCGAGGAACGAATTGGCAAAGAACGCGGTCTATCGCTTACGCGTCGGATTGCCATTTGTCGTAGAACTCCTGTCCGCCTGCAAAAAAACTGCAATTAGCGGCCGATCAGACCGGACGCCAGTGGTTTGAATCGGAAGATGAAGAACGGTTTCGATGTCTTGTCTGTGCCACCATTGAACGGTGCGCCAAGATGCACCTGAGCGGCAGACACGTACATCAAGCCGTCGTGATTGAAGCTGATGCCGTCCGGCCATTGCATGCGATCGTCGAATGCGAGCTGCGTGTATCGTCGATCGCTGGCCGAGACCACGCCGATGCTGCAGCTTTCCACATTGGTCGAGTAGACATTGCCAGCGGTGTCGATCGAGAGCCCACCGTTGTTGACCTTGGGACTGTACGTTTCCACCGCCGTCGCCAATTCGTCTTGCGACAAGGTCTCGTCGGCGATCGCTTTCATCGGCACCCGATAAAGCTTCTTGCCGCACAAGGGAGCGAAGTAAAGCCACTCGCTGTTCGCATCCAAAGTGATCCCGTCACAGCCAACCAGGACAGGAACTTTTTCGCCGTCGCTTTCGACCGTCATCGGTTCGCCGTCGATCATGATCGGTGAATCTTTATCGGGCTGCGTCATCGAGCGGCCTTCGAGCAACCGGCGAGTGGATCCGGTTTTCAAGTCGACGACAACGAGAGCGGCTTTCGATCCATCACCACCGCGGCCGATCCCTTCGTCGGCGATCACCGCAAGCTCGCGCTTGGGGTCGATCACGAAGTCATTCAGTTGCGAAGTCGGCCGACTTGCTGGTGCGGGGATGTAGTAGATTCGGTGAAGCTCATTCGACGTCGTGTTCCAACCGACCAGTTTCGGGGTGATGTTGTTTCGCGTCCCCATGTCCAGCATCCAAACAACTCCCTGATCATCGTTGCGAATGCCCAGTACATCATCGAGATACCAGTCGTTCTCCTCGCGTGGTGTGTTCCATTGCTTGTTGGGAAATGGCGAGACGATCTTCTTGTCTGCGTCATACGTTGCGACACGAATTTCCGGTTTGAAGAACGGATGGTGGCTAAAGACCAGCTGACCATTCGGCTTGAAAGCGATGTTGCCAACCGCTTGATCGAGAGACGCGTACAACTCGAGTTCGGTCTTGGCGGTCGACGACTCTTGCGACACGGCCGGAGTTACGAAGCCGCAGCAAAGCAGCGCGGCAACGAAACAATTCGAAAAGGCCCGCTGGTAAGTTCGGATTCCGATTTTTGGAAGGCGACGACTCATTGCTTTTTGCGGTCCGTTCTTGAAGAGAAATTGCCTTTTTGAATCGAAAAACCGATACTATCGGTACTACAGAAAACATCAAGAACGAACATTTTGGGTACCTAGTATCAATTTGGTCCCCCCTTCAAGCCGCAACACAAAGACGATGAAAAGCCAGCTTGCCAGGTGGGGGCAACACCGGAGTTGATCGGAGGCCAGTGGAGTGGAATCGTCCTGGCTGTGCAAAACCACTCCGGACAATATTGCAGGCCTTTTCTGGCTCGGAATGGTTGTTGTGATGCGTTTCCACTCTCTCGACCAGTCTCGAAACGAAGCGAAAACGAACGCGTCTGCGTCCCTGGCAATCTGTGCCGGTCATCTTCAGCGACACGATGGGATTCCGAAGACGCCCGCGTAAACGAGAGCACCTCACAACGCCACCCCAATCATTCCAGGATCGGCCAGGGAATCAGTCGCACGAATGCTGGCCGAGTTGGAGTTTGTGGAGAACCATCCGCCGGGGACCACGCTGCAAGGCTTCGCGATGGACTTCCGCAGCGGCGACGACTACAGCGGCAACCGAGCCCGGCGGATCAACATCACCGGCACCGGTGCGGACCTGGCCGGCAAGAAGGTTCAGTTGCAAGGCTGGCTGAACGACCTGGTCCAGATCAGTCACGAAGTCGACATCCTTGGGACACCGGGATCGCATTACATCCTGCTGGATCCCGACACCGCGACCACGGCCACCTGGCCACCGAATTACTACCTGGGCCTGCTACGCATCAAGCACAACGCGACGACCTTCCAAACCATCTGGGAAGGCACCCTACGCATCCACGCGTTCCCATCACCAGGGATCTAGAGCTGCCGGTCAACGGCGACCGCAAGCGATTACTCGAAAAGCTCGGTCGGATGTCTTTGCTATTTGGAAGGAAAAGAACCTCCTTCCCGCGTTTGTCCTTGTCCTTCTCGCAGACAAAGATCGCGACAATCGATCATCGGTCAGAAAACAGGACAAACCAAACCTTGTCGTGATACCAAGATCCGCTACCACGGGGAGTCACAAATTCAAACCGCCTGCCATCCTGGTCGGGAACGATCTCCCATTCGTTGCTTTCACACCACGAATGGAACTCGCTCCGCGGCAAATTGAACTTGATTGTCGCAGATGCGCCAGGCGTGTATCGAACATAGACGTTTGCTGCGTCCTCAGGAATCGTCGCAAACCCCTTGAGCGCCCTGTTGGCGGTCTCCGCAGTCGCATTGCTAACCGCAACTGTGCCAAAAGTTCGTGCAAACCATGTCGCGGCAGCAAGGCAGATCGCGATCAGCGTCAACGCGAGAAACAAATCGCGTAGTGAATATCGAATCTTGCCCATGATCTTTGTGTACCACGCTGGCCGAGAATGGCGTTGAGACGCGAAAAGCCCCCCGTCCCTTAGATTTGACCAATGATGCAGGATTTCCGTTGGTCTATTCCCCATGCTCCTTGCCGACTTCCGACAATACCAAAGACAATTCATATTCGAATAATTGGATGTCATCAAGCAATGAGCAAGCAAGCAACAAGTCTTCGCTGATATCCCGCGCAATGATGATGCCGCGTACCCGTTGCCCGCTATCGGCCTGGTTCTTCTTGATCCAGGCCATGTAACGCATCAATTGCCCCACAACGCGGTCATACCCGCGCGAGACTTTCAGTTCGATGACAACATAGCTATTCGTGTGATCTACTGCGAGAATATCGATATATCGCCCGCCCACCGGGAATTCGATTCCATTTATTCCTTCTTCTTCGTACAGTGTGAGGCCCGCCTCAATGATTGAGAGATTTTTTGACAGATAATTCCGCAAATCTCTTTCGTAGGCGAATTCGTTGGACGGTTGAATTTCCGATTCGTCTTCGCCGGTTGGCAGCGTTGGTTTGCGTCCGTTGACAGTGCAAATTGGGGCGGGATCGGATTCTGTGGAATAAAGGCGGTAATGGCCGCTATCGATTTGGAAGAATAGGTCGTCGTCGCCGGGCTTTGCGCTATAGTGCAGTCGGCTTTGCGCGTTTGTGGAAAGACGAATTAGGTGTGCTGTGATCGT
The DNA here is from genome assembly GCF_007752935.1 of Crateriforma conspicua. Classification (NCBI taxonomy): domain Bacteria; kingdom Pseudomonadati; phylum Planctomycetota; class Planctomycetia; order Pirellulales; family Pirellulaceae; genus Crateriforma; species Crateriforma conspicua. The sequence goes on from NZ_CP036319.1 coordinate 7,143,278, forward strand.
TCCCTGCTTTATCTTCGGGTAGTGCTCAGCGAACCAGTCAAGAGCTCGTTGGCGTGTGAAAGCTTCACCAGGCTGCAGCGCAAACTCGCTGGCCATATCGTGCATAAGCAATCGAACTGGTTTGTCGTAGATAGCCACGGATTGCATTGCCTCATATGAAAAAACGTCACCAATCGACCGACGACGAGAAATTGTCCAACTTCGCTGCTCGGATGCACTAAGGGGTTATTCGCCGCGTATGAATTCGGCGAAACTTTTAGGCGTAGTTGAGAGCTCAGCTTCAAGAACCCAAAATTTTCCCTTGGCGTGTTGAACTTGGTATACCCAGGATCCACTTACTGGGTGTTTTGCACGGTCGAGAAGGGTGACCTCTGATTTTATGGGCAACTTTTCCACTCTATATTTACGCTTAGTCGCAGCTTGTCGGTCGGGATCATCCGGTAATACAACGCTTGGGTCGAAGAAGGCAAAATCACCGACTCCCCAAACCACAATTCCTAGAATGTACCGTTTTTCTCCGACGAACGACTCTACCTTGCCGACCCTGCGTGTGGCAATTTTCGCGTTCGTCTGGTCGGTTGCGCGGTTCGCTTTTTCAGCCTTCGAGGCAGAGTCCATCCGTCGCGCTTGCAATACTGATTGTAGGTCAAGAATGTCGAGATCGATTCTACGCGGAACTAGAAGCGTGACGGTGCCTGCGGCTTCGTCCAGCTCCCAGAATAGCGCACTTGTTGAGTGACCGTTCTTTGTCTTCCAAATCTGCATTTCTTGACAAAAACTATCGCTGCCGCAACAGAAAGCAAGAGCAATCAACGCTATTTGCAACGTACTAGTGCGTATCATAGGAGGCGACCAATTCAGGTGACTCTATACCCTTCAGTGGTTTCGGAGAGAATGCCCGTTCGGATCGGCTTCAACAGATTTGCCCCGGGCCGACTTCCCCTCAGATGAGCGGCATTATAACCGTTCTCCCCCAGTTGGTGAAACGGTAAGGCAACGGTTCTGGCAGGGATTGTTTGTACATCAATCACCTTGGCTCAGAACCAGAAAACCTCCTACATATTTTGGCCGCTCTTTCCGCCTCCAAAATGACTGGAATTACACCGGTATAACGGAGTTCGGTGATTCGATTCTGAAGCCCGGTTTTTCCCGTTGAACGGGAGGGGTGGAACGCCAATCGTTGACGGCATGGCAGATCCATCCGTCGAAACGATCACCGACCAAATCGCATCCAACGCGGCCCAGCCGGCGAGCGCCTCGGGTGACGGTCACTCCGCCGCGCAGCACTCGCTGCGGGAACAGATCGAAGCGGACAAGTATCTCCGCAGCGTCAAAGCCGCCGAAGGTCGTAAGAGCCTGAAGCAAAAGATCGGCCTGGGCCGCTTCGCTGCTCCGGGGGCCTGCGGATGAACGGACAACGGATTGGAGTCGACAGTTTTGACTCCCCCAAAGAAGAATTTGGTTTTCCTCAAACTACTCGCCCTCCCCCACTGAAACGTCGGCGACGAACTCGATATCACCCGATGAGCCCGACAGCTAACAGTACGATGGAAACGATGCCGACGTACGTTCGCGTATGATTCCAACGTTGCCAACGCCACTGGTAGTCTGGCCAAACGACATCAGCCTCCGAAAGGCTAGCCTCTGCCAATCGGTTGTTCAGTGGGACATTGAAAAGCACCGTGATTGCGAATGGGCCAACCAAATAAAGAATAGCCCCGCCAAGCAACAATCCCGATCTTTCGCTCTCAAGGTTCATCAGTGCATCCACGCCGACCACCGCACAAAGCAGTGGCGTCCCCAAAAAGAACGCGACGAAGATCGGGTTGATAATCTTCTCGTTGATTCTCTGCATCGCACGCATGCCCTGTTCGTTTGGCATCGTTGCCAGAGCTTGCATAACGAAATTCGAGAATGCAAACAAAAGACCGGTTACGACCCCAGCACCGGTAATTGCACCAACAATTAGGATTTCCATGAAATGCCTGCGAAGTCTGATTTCAAGCGAAAGGTAAAATCACCAATCTATCCGACTGGCGAACCGAGGTTGTCCATTCAAAAGTGCTCGACTTCGCCGCTCGGCTGCACTGCGTCGTCCTTCGCGTGAAGCCGATTCGCTACATTGAATGATCAGTCCGAAAAAAGGACGAACCAAACCTTGCCGTGACACCACGACCCGCTACCGCGAGGAGACACAAACTCGAAACGACTGCCACCTTTGTCCGGAACAACGTTCCATTTGTTGCTTTCACACCACCCTAGGAACTCCGTCCGCGGCAAATTGAACTTGATTGTCGCAGATGCGCCGGGCGTGTATCGAACATTGACGTTGGTTGCGTCTGAAGGAATTGTCGTAAAGCCCTTGAGCGCTCGATTGGCGGTCTCCGCAGTTGCATCGGTAATAGCAACGGTTCCGAAAGTTCGCGCAAACCATGTCGCTGCAGCAAGGCAGATCGCGATCAGCGTTAATGCGAGCAACAAATCGCGAACAGAGTATCGAAGTTTGGCCATGATCTTCGGGCAGCACGCAAGCCACGGATAGGATCGAGACGAGAAAAGACCCCCGTCCCCTTTTAGCGTGGGGACGAACGCTGGATCGAGAGCATCAGCGCAATGAAAGGCTTCCGGTCGAACAGTGGAACCACACTGCCACACGGTGACTCAGCTGCACGCCCATGCAGACGACTGATCGACCGGAAGCCAAAACGGAGCGACGAAGCCATGGCCAAATCACCGGAGACCATGACGACGCCGCTCGAAGTAACCCTATGTCAGAACCAAACCCTGTCATCGTTTTGATACCCGCATTGCATCGCCGCCCACGTGTTTCGCCACCAACCGGGCTGCACTAATCACTAAAACCGGCAAATGGCACCAGCACACTGCGGTCGCCCCACCGGGCCGTGCTCTATTCGGCATCCCGAATCGTTCCGGAGGTCTCGGACCGTTTCACCGGGTGAACGGCCCGGTCAACTCGCGCGTCGCCGCCTTCCCATCGGCTGATCCGACTCCACGGTGCGGGACACTGCTCCGCCACCATTACGGCATGGATGCACATTCCTCCGTCATCTTTGCTTCGGCTTTGCCGTGGATGGCAATAGCAGCAACACCCCGCAGGTCACGAGATAGACCACGAAGCCTAGCGTGATGATTCGTTGCGATGTGGGATCGGTGTTGAAGGGAAACGTCAGCAATAGCGTCAGCATGATGACCAGGGCGAACGAGAGGGCGATCACCGATGTACCGATCCGGAACCACTTCGAACCACGCCAAATCATCAATGCACAAAGCCAGCAGATTCCGGTTCGAATCACTTGCACGGCGATCGAGTTACCGACTGCAAACATCACTTCTGAAAATTGGCATAGGAAGGGAAACGCGGCGACCATGGCGACGGTCACCATTCCCAGAAATCGCGAGTTGGTTGGGTTCGAATCCATCGCCGGCAACCCTCATTCCATGGGATAGCCACAGAGCTTGTACAGTGAAACGAAGATATCCACTTCGACCGCTCCTTGGTGAATGACGGATCAATCCTTGGGGTCGACCTTTGTCAGTCGTGCGCCGCAGGAATCACAACAAACATCAGACCGTAGAATCGCGCCGCAGTTGCTGCAGGTCATCACTGTGTCGACGTACGACCCGGAAATACGACCGGCATAGTCCAGATCCACCGATCGCTTCAACAGGCGGATGACTTCGGCCAATGCCCGGAACACCAACCAGTTCAAAAATGATCCCAGGATCAACCAGCAAGCCATGCCGAGACCCACGATCCCGACCCATGCCAACACCGTGATCGATGCCGCAACGCCCAAACAGAGGATGACAATGGCGGCAAGATCAAGCAGCGATTCAATCGCCGTACTGGTGACCCTGCGGCTTTCGGGCACGGGTGTTGCGGTCAGCTCCATTGGGTCAAATCCTGGGCGTGGTCATTCGTGATTGCGTGTTTGTCAGCGTTGGTCGCCCGATCCGGCGTTGAATTCCATCAAGCTTCCCGGGCCTTTATCGGGAGTGGACCATGATCGCAGCAACCATCGCAATCATGGTAAACGATTCCACCACATGGGATTGCATCCACAGGATGCGACCTGTCGGATGCCGCGAGATTCAGCCAAAGTGTTCGGCAAGTTTTCCGAGATCTAGCAGTCCCAGTTTCGCATACAGTCCCGTGTAGTCGATGATGTTGTGGGCCCTGTAAATCAGCCCGTTCCGCATCGTTCCGAAGCAGCAGACTTCCATCGCGACGTCCAAATTCGCGTCACGCTGACGCCCCTCGAACTCCATGGCGGCCGAAAACTGGTCGCCCCGCATCAACAGAAATTGAATCGTGGCGGTGCGGTGGTGCAGTCGGGCGCACATTGCACGGTGAGTGACCCGCATTTCATCCAGACCTTCGATCACCTCCGGTGCCAGACCGCTGATGATACATTCCGGATGAAAATGTTCGTCGACCAACGAGCTGTCGTTGGCTTCCCAGCCCGCCTTCAGCCAACGCCGTAGCAACGCCGCATTCAGCTCTTCCCGTTGAGTCCAAGGGGGATCAATTTCGGGAGCTTCTTCTTTGAAATTCATTGGCTTGAAGATTGACGAGCGTTGGGACAGCGAAAGGCTGACATCGGCCAGATGCTCTCGTTCAGACTTGCTGGATTTTGGATGGGAAGTCCGATGACGCGCGGTCGTTGACGGCAAGGATTTGAATCAGTGCGTTGGAATACGCCCACAGTATGGTGATCGCCACCTCCCCCCCCCACAAGCTCACGGAAGAACGGGCAAGCGTTTTCGCGTCAACTCGATCTCACGATGAAGCCATTGTCGGACAAATAACCGGGGACATTGATAGCGAACTGCCCTCACCTGATGCTGGCATGTCCACAGCGTTTGCAAGGCTTTGCATTCGCGTCCCTTTGTCATGTGGTCACGAATACCGATGCATTGATCGCAGCCTCAACACCCAACCGATTCATCATGCAACCGAACTTTCAAGTTGGTGGGGGTGAGTCCATTGATGTCTTTCGCGACGCGATCGCTCACGCACCCTTTGCGTTGATCGTCGAGAGGGCCGTTCCGCCGGCGACGCATGGCAAAAACGCGGTCGGGAGCATTCATGCGGTCAGCCAACTCTCATGCCGCCAGTCAGGGATCTGAACCGCTAGCAGATACGATGACAACTAGAGTCTGTCCAAACGCCGAATCGAGTCGACCAGGTGCTGTCGTCAAATCGAACAAATCGAGGGCAGAAGTGAGACGCGGACTCGTCTGGTGCTGTACGCGCCCCCCCCAGAGCGAGTACAATGCGAGATCGCCAGGATACAGAGCCCACCATCAGCCTGCCCAAGAAGTGCAACCAGATCTGATTTTCAGACCCAGACACGCAACAAGAACCCACATGAACACCTATCACCGATGGTTTCGTTTCACCGCCGTTTTCGCCGTACTGGTGGGCTGCAGTTCCGCTAATGCTGCTCCCTTTGTGAGACTGGAGGTGTCCGCGATGGTTGTCGAGGTGGTCGATAACCAAAACATTCTCGGCGGTCAGGTCAGCGTCGGCGACACGCTTTCCGGAATTGGCCAATACGACACTCAATTGGTCGACTCAGATAATGATGCTTCGATAGGATCATACGATGGAGTTGACATTAGCAAAAACTTCTTGCAGGGAACGAATAACGCAAGTGGCTTCTTCGAGACCACTGACTTCTTCGACATTAGAGTAGAAAACAATTTCAATGGACATGACACCGTCGTGCTTTGGGCATCTGGAGATACAACTCCGTCTACTCTAATTGTCGACGGAATCGATTATGTCGATTTGGTGATCACGCTTGAAGACGAACAAGGAACGGTTTTCGCAGATGATTCGCTACCAACTACTTTTGATTTGAGTTCTTTTGAGAAAGCTGAGCTTGTACTTTCAGGTGAAAATGGGTTCTCGCAACAAGTATTGTATTCAGTGACTGCCTCGATCACATCGATCAATGTTACTTCTGTACCTGAACCGAGTTCCTTTTGCATTTTGGCGACGTTGTTTGTTGGAATTCTAAAGCCACGTCTGAATTCACGGCTCAAGACTCATAAGTTTCGATTGACCGACTGACATTCGATTGGTCCGTTCAGATCCATTCTTGGAGCGGTTTCAAGACCCACGTCGCCCCACGTACTGGATGACCGATGCCGTGCCAGTGTGGAATTTTCCTTCGTGGACTTCACGTTCGGTTTCGTGCAGTAGAACGGTTTCAAGAATTCCAAATTCTTGTTCGATCTTGCTGCAGGACATCAGCAAGTCGACATTGGCCGGCCCTCCCGTCCCACGACCAATCTGATTCTCCGAATAGGCCTCCAGGATCAAAATGCCTCCGGGCTTGAGGGCTTGGACCAGCAGCGGATACAGTCGCCGACGTATCGATCCGTCCAAGTGTGCATAGATGGAAATGATGGATCCGAAAGCGCTTTCGGCTGGTTCGTAGTCGCTCAAATCGGCAACTTCGGTTGAAATTTGCACGCCATTTTGATTGGCCAGTTTGACGGCTTTTGCAAGCCCGACTTTGGAACCATCAACTGCATGAACACTGTGACCCTTGCCGGCCAGATACACGGCGTTGCGTCCCTCGCCCTCGGCGATTGACAGAACGGGGTCCGACACGCGGGACGCCTGTCGAACCAGAAACCCATTCGGTTCCGTTCCGTACGCATACTCGCTATCCGAAAATCGATCATTCCAGTCGGGCGATGGCATGGGAGCACTCACGAGTTGCAAGAAGGAAGATCGGTTGTTTTCGACTGCAATGGCTTCAACGGTTTACGTTCTCTGATAAATTGGGGGCCCCGAATCATCGCCCTCCCGGACAAACTGAACGCGAGTACAGACGCCCGATCGCGGAAGCACCACCAGGCGGAATGCACCGTATCCGCATGCCAAGATTAGCGCTGGCGAGTCGAACGATACGCTAGATTAGCGTTATCGACGAGGCCGACACGAATCTTTTCAGAGGAACCCTCCATGCATTTGCGGATGATCCTGTCCATCTTGGTTGCCATCACCGCCGGCCTGTTAGTGATTCAGCATTCAGACGCTGACAACCAACCAAGCGACCACGAGGCCAATTCGAATAACATGGATGACATGGATCCCGTCATTCGTAAACTCTTGACCGAGCGACGGGATACATACAAATCGCTGGTCGAAATCGTGAACCAATCCTATCTGGTAGGACGGGCCGAGCATCGCCAACTGATCCAGGTTCAGAACGATTTGCTGCAAGCCGAATTGGACCTAGCCACGACGCGGTCCGAGCGACTGAAAATTCACCAACAGTTGGTCGACAATCTGCAGGCTTATGAAAAGCTGTTGGAAGCACGGTTTGCAAACGGTACGACCCAACAGACCGACGTCTTGTCTACAAAAGCAGATCGACTGAAAGCGGAGGTCGCACTGCGGCGACTGCAACTTCAAGACGGGTGAATCAACATCCGTTGCTCTTGGATTCCTGGGCGCTAAGCAGGCGGACAGGAGTTTGACGAAAAATGGCAAACCGACGCGTAAGTCTTGAAGTTGCGCTTATACCCGAGGCATTGTTTTATGGTAAACCGAAGCGCGAGCGAGGCGATGTCAACTTCATTCTTTCCTCACTCACGTGTCGGGTTACCAGAAATACGCAACTTCAAAACGCGTACGCGAGGGAGTGCGTTCCGAACTATTCATTCCATCAGGAAAGACCCTACCATGCCAAGAATCGAAGTCAGCGTTGTCGTCCCCGGTCGATTTACGTTTGCTGCAACCCATCTGCTTGGAATGATGCTGCTGGCATTACCAACCGCTGATGCCCAACCTTCGCAGACCGAATTAGAATCGAAAATCGGCGAGATCTGTCGAAAGCACGACCTTCCTGCGATGACGGTGGCCGTTGTCAATTCAAAAGGGACGCTGCAAACCGCACGCTGGGGAGTGCGCAAACGAGGAACCACCGACCAGGTTCAGACGACGGATCGATTCGCGATCGGTTCGAACACCAAGTCGATGACGGCGACGTTGGCCGCGGTCTTGGTGGAGGCCAAAAAGATCCGATGGAACACGACCATTGGACAGGTTTGGCCCAAGGCGACTGATCAACATATTCATCCCAAATTGAAAGCCGTCACCATTGACGATTTACTGTCGCACCAAAGCGGACTGCCGGCCAACATCAGCGATTTGTCACCGGAAGCCTGGGCCGATTTCTTTGCCGAATCTCGAACTCCCGCGTTGGAGCGACGCCGAATGTTGGGAATCGTCTTATCCAAGCCACCGGCGGGCGATCGCGAACAATACGTGTATTCGAATTTGGGTTATGCGGTCGTCGCTGCGATGTTGGAAACGCGTGCAGGAGAACCGTTCGAAGCATTGATGAAGAAGCATGTGTTCGACCCGTTAGAAATGAAAACGGCTGAGTTTCGATCACTTGCGACAGCCAAGCGAATGAAACCGCCGATGCTTTGGGGGCACAAGGTCGACGGTTCGCCGATTGATCCGAGAATACGGGGTGCAGAGAATCCAACGGTCTACGCATCATGTGGAACGCTGCACATCACTCTTGATGATTACGCCAAGTATGCACGATGGCATCTGGCGGGCGATCCCGAACCCGTATTGGAAACGCAGGAAGCATTCGATCATCTGCACGAACCGTTGGTTGAATCAGGACCGGGAACGAAATACGCGTGTGGTTGGATCTGTGCTCCGACGCCGCTGGGTCCCGGTTGGAATCATGCGGGAAGCAATACGAATTTCTTTGCGTTGATCTGGGTGGTTCCTGAATCGGACATTGCGACGATCGTCTGCACCAATTCAGGACAATCTCAAGCGTTTGCCGCTTGTGATGCGATGACCGGACATCTGTTTGAATCTCATTCGCCGGATCTCGGGAAGGTCAAACCGGAACGATTGGTGGGTCGTTATCAACTGAATCCGAACTTTGTCTTTGACGTTCGATATCGCAATGGGCGGATGATGGTGGGGATCACCAACCAACCAACACAGGAGGTCTTTGCGGATTCACCGACGCGTTGGTCCTATCGTTCGGTCAAGGCGACGTTGGAGTTTCACCTGCGTCCCGGAAATGGTCCGGCGCATGCATTGACCTTGCACCAAAACGGTGCAGCGCAGAACGCCAAACGGATCGGCAATTAGCTATCTGCGATAGCCTTGAATGCAGTCGGTTTTCGTGTGGTTTTCGATCACGGACTGATTCCGGAAAACTGGGCCACACCCACCTTGTTTTCCCATCGCCAGAGTTCGCGTTTCAGTTCTTCGGTGATCTCAGGACGCTTTTTGGAAAGGTCATGTTGTTCGCCTCGGTCTTTGACAACGTTGTACAAAGCGACCTGACCGCTGCGATAGGCCAGCAGTTTCCAGTCACCGTCACGCACCGATGCATACAAGTCTTCGTACGCGCGATAGCCGAAGATTGGTTCGTTCCGATGGATCGTGACGTTGTCTCGCAGAATCGGCATTAAAGAGACTCCATCCAAGTGGTCATACGACGACGCGTCGCCTCCGGCCAATTCAACCAGCGTCGGAAACAGATCAGTGGTTTGAACGACGCTTTCATTCACCGCGTCTTGGGCGGTAACGCCGGGCCAGTGGAAGATCATCGGAACCCGAGCACCGCCTTCGCATAAGGTGTCGACGCGTTTGCCACCGCGATACGGTTCCCATTCGAAAAAACTGCCTTGATCTGACGTGAAGATGATCAGGGTATTGTCGTCGATTCCTTTGTCGGCCAACGCCTTTCGCACGCGTCCGACCGAACGATCAACGGCGGCAATTTGAGCGGCGTATTCGGCGCGTTTGCCGTCCAAACCTTCGCGTCCCTGGTACTTGGGCACCAAGTCGCTCGGCCCCTGACTGGGCGTGTGAACGTTGTAGTACCACAGCGAGATCATCAGCGGTTGATCGATCGAATAGTCCGAAATGAACTGGACCGTTTCGTCGGTGATACGATCGGTCAGGTACTGTGTTTTGGCATCGGGAAAGACTTCGCCGTTGGGCGCGTATGGCGGATAGTATCCTTTGGGGTGACCAAAGTTGCTGGTACCGATCTGACGATCAAAGCCTTGGTGGATGGGATGATAGGGTTCGTGGCCCAAATGCCATTTGCCGACAAACAGGTTGTAATATCCCAGATCACGCAAAGCTTCTGCATAAGTGACATGTTCCAGCGGCAACCAATTGCGACAAGGAAATTGCGCGGGGTCACCGGGCCACAGGTTGAATTCAACATCGGTGCGGCCGAACTTGTCGAAATCCGGATGCTTTGGACCACCAGGAATGTGGCGAACCATTTGCAAGCGTGCCGGGTGTTGTCCGGTCAACAGCGTGGCACGGCTGGGGCTGCAGGTCGGGCTGGCAACGTAGGCTTGTTGTAAGTCGATTCCCTGTCGGGCAAGCAAATCGATATTCGGCGTGTCGAATTGATCCGGCTGGCGATATCCCAGATTGCTCCAGCCAAGATCATCGACAAAGAACAGAACGATGTTGGGACGGTCTGCCGCCAACGTCTCGGCTGAAACAAGTGCGAAAACGCCCAGAAGTAACCACAGTCGATGCATCATGAATCTCGCTAGAAACCGAGCTGCTTTTTATTCAACCCTTCGGCACCGATCACTTTTTCCGGCGCCACGTCGGCGATGATACGGCGTAACTGTGCAACCTTATCGGGGTGATCCGCGGCAACATTCTTCAATTCGCCTGGGTCATCGGCAAGGTTGAACAACCAGCCCGGTTCATCGACGGTGATTGATTTCCATTGGTCGATGCCACCACGCTCGGTAATGCTTCCCGGCGGCAAGTATTTCCAATCACCTTGTCGCACGGCCAACTGGGTTAAAGCTTCTTGGATGACGAAGTCGCGACCTTGATCGGTATGACCTAACAGGGCCGCGGAGACGTCTTGACCATCCATTGCAGCGTCATCGGGAAATGGCATCTTGATCAGTGCAGCGATGGACCGGAACAAATCGACTTGGCTGATCAAGGCATCAGAAACGCCGGGCGATATCGTACCGGGCCAATAGGTGATCAAGGGCATCCGCGTGCCGCCTTCCCATCGACTGTACTTTCCGCCACGCCAGGGACCGGCGGCCTGGTGGTCCCCTGATCGGTTGATCGCGCCGTCCCAATACCCGTCGAACAACACGGGGCCGTTGTCGGATGAAAGAATGATCAAAGTGTTTTGTTCCAAACCTTCGCTGCGTAGTGTTTCGACGAACCGGCCGACGCACCAATCGAACACCATCAGAGCGTCACCACGCGGTCCCAGGCCGGATGATCCGGCGAATCGTGGGTGAATGACGCGGGGAACATGGTTTTCGTTGGGCGCATAGTACAAAAAGAACGGTTGGTCTTTGTTCCTGCGGACAAAGCCGATTGCCTCGTTCAAGTACGTATCGGCCATGTCTTCGTCTTTAAAGCGGGCCGCTTTTCCACCGGTCATGTACCCGATTCGGCTGACGCCGTTAACGATCGTGCAGGAATGCTGATCATCGGCTTGGACCTTCAACAATTCAGGGTGCGATCGTCCGGTCGGTTCATTGCCGATCTTGGATTGATAGTTCACACCAATGGGATCACTGGGATCGAGATCGACGACACGCCCGTCGCGGATGTAGACCGACGGGACTCGGTCAGCAGTGGCGGCCATATTGAACGATTCGTCGAATCCGACCTCGGCGGGACCGGGTGCAATCTTGCCGTTCCAGTCCAGCGGCTGGTCGGCGTGTCCCAGCCCCAAGTGCCACTTGCCGACCAATCCGGTGCGGTATCCGGCCGATCGCAGGAAGCCGACAAGATTGGGTCGGTCGGTATCGATGATCAGGGGTGCATTGCCCGGAAGGATCTTTGCAGCCTGGTTTCGAAACGCGTACTGTCCGGTCAACAAAGAATACCGTGACGGGGTGCAAGTCGCCGCCGTGCAGTACGCGGACGTGAATCGCATGCCGCCATCGGCCAAGGCGTCGATGTTTGCCGTATCGACACCGGTTCCGCCATAACATCCGAAGTCGCCGTACCCGATGTCGTCACCATAGATAACGACGATGTTGGGCAATTCCCTTGCATCCCCGGCCGCGCAGTCGCGATCGACGCCGACCAATAATAAGCCGCCGATCGCGATGACGAACGCAACAAACATGTCCACGAGCGGTCGAACTTGGCCAGACGATAAACGCATCTTGATGCCAACCATTCCGAAGTGATTCACCAAAGACGATCGCATCATTTCGACGGCTCGGCGTGCAGGTACTCATCCCACCATTGCAGAAATTCTTCGTCCGACAGGCCCGGATCTAAACCGCGTTTGCGAAGGGACTGTTCATACCACCGGCGTTTTTCCTTCATCAACGCATCCATATCCACATTGACGGATTCGTCGAATCGTCCCTGGTCGTCGGTGCGAACGATCCATTGGTCGACTGACTGGCGAAGTCGAATCAACTGGGTCGCATACCGTGGATCGTCGGCCAGGTTGTGTTGCTCATGCGGGTCGGTCCGCAAATCGTACAGTTCTTCGGCCGGTCGACGATCCGCCATGAACGGCGAATCAAATTCACCACGCTGGTGCAAGACACGCATCAGAGTGTCCACGGGATATTGCAACCGCTTGTATCCGCTGTGTTGCATGTAGGGCAATTCTGGGTGGAAATTGCGGATGTATTTGAAATTCTTGGTTCGCGCCGATCGGATTCGGTCGATGGCATCGCCACATCGGTCACGGGCGGCGAACAAGACGTCATGGCCCGAGGTGTCCGGATCCAAAAGATTGATTCCTGGAAGCTCGGGAACATCAGCGCCCGCGGCGGTCAGGGTCGTCGGCATCAGGTCCAGCAACGACACCAAATCGTCGCTGACTTCCTTCGCCGCAATGCGACCGGGCCATCGCAGAATCAGTGGCACGTGCAATCCGCCTTCATACAACCACTGTTTGGCGCGCACGTGAGGTCGACCGTGGTCGCCGGTGAAAATCACCAGCGTGTTGTCCGTCAGTCCTTCGTCATCTAGACGCTTCAGCACGGCACCGACTTTTCGGTCCAGCACCTCGATGCTGGCCAAGTAGTTTCCCCAATCGGCGCGGGTGATCGGATGATCGGGATAGTAAGGCGGTATCGGTACATTCGCATACTCGTGATCGCGATGGACGAATGTGCGATGAGGTTCCTTGATTTGTACCTGTGCAAAGAACGGTTGGCCGGAAGTCCGTTGCGACCAATCGACACCGTCGAAGAACGTTTGAGGTTTGTACTGAAAGTTCAGGTGTGACTTGGCGAACTTTTTGTCGTCCGCCTTCCCGCTACCGTTGCAAACAAAGTAACCGGCCTTTTGCATCTGCTGCGTCACCGTCGTGATGCCGTCGGGCAGCGGTTGCTTGTCACGAGTGATGTGGTGATGACCGCCAACGGTGGTTTGGTAGTGGCCGGTTTGAAAGGCGGTGCGTGAGGAGGAACAAACCGGTGCGGTGGCAAACGCATGAGTGTATCGCCGGCCTTCGTGGGCAAGCCGATCGATGTTCGGCGTCTGGACCGATGGATACCCGTAGCAGCCCAGTTCGGGTCCCAAGTCATCGGCGATGATCCACACGACGTTGATTCGATCTTCGGCGGATGCGGTGCGCGAAACGCCCAGTGGGTCGACCAAACTGCCGGCCAAGCTGATCCATAGAGAAAACCCACCCAGGATGCCGGGCAGTAATGTTGTCGGGTTTAAGCGTGTGACCATGGATGAGCGGATGGAGGTCAAGGTACCTGTCCCTATCACGGGTAGGGGTCGCCAAGGGCGGGATGAACACCAAGTCGCGGCGGCACCTCGGTTTTTGGCACCGCCATTGTTAATGTTAACAGTGCGATCGATGCTTGATTGTAATCCAGATCGGGCCGGGCATCGGTGTGGTCGATCGCCCCTGCAGCGGCACTCGGCAAGCCACTACGATGAGGCAACACTGGATCTTTGCATTGGCCGATATGGCCATCTTTTTCGAACCCGATACCCGGCGGAGTTGCTGTGGAAATCCTGGATGTCATCTCGCGCATCACCCACGTCGGCACGGCGATCGTCTTGATCGGCGGCAGCGCATTCACCGCGTTGGTGCTGATGCCCGCCGCGTCACAGATCCCCGATGAGTCGCATCAGACGTTGCGTGCGGCGGTCGCCGAACGTTGGAAACGCATTGTTCACGCCGGCATTTTGCTGTTTTTGATCAGCGGCTTTTACAACTACGTTCGTGCGATCGAAGACCATCGGGGCGACGGGATCTACCACGCCCTGATCGGAACGAAAATGTTGCTGGCGTTCGTGATCATGTTTCTGGCCGCGGCTTTGGTCGGACGAAGCGCGGCATTGCAGAAGCTGCGCCAACAGCGTGGTCGCACATTGACCATCATGCTGACGTTGGCGGCCGTCGTGGTCGCCATCGGCGGCTATGCAAAGGTGCGTGGCGTCCCCGTCGACGTCCCGCAAGAAATCACGGTCGACGCCGAAGAATAGATAGAACGAGTCTGAACGGTGATCCGACCGGATTGCCACGGGCAATGCGTCTAGACGTTCTTCCAAGCACGTTCGGCGGCGCTGGACAAGACTGCGTCGCAGACCTTCTGGGTTTCCAGGGCGTCGCGGAAGGTCGGACCGATCGCTTCACCGGTCTCCAACGACTTCAGGAAGTCGGCGACTTGGTGAATGAAGGTGTGTTCGTAGCCGATCTGTAGACCCGGAACCCACCAATTGCCCATGTAGGGCTGATCACCGTCGGTCACGTGCACGCTGCGCCAACCGCGAACGACTGAATCATCGCTGTGATCGAAATATTCCAGGCGGTGCAGATCGTGAAGGTCCCAACGGATCGATGCTTTTTCGCCGTTGATTTCCAGCGTGTAAAGCGCCTTGTGTCCGCGGGCATAGCGGGTCGATTCGAACAAACCCAGTGACCCGTTGTCGAAGTGGCAGAAGAAGCTGCATGCGTCATCGATCTTGACGGGTTTCTTTTCACCCGTTTCCGCGTGGGTGCGTTCCTTGACGAAGGTTTCCGTGACGGCGGAGACATCGGTGATGCCGCCGTTAAGCCAGATGGCGGTGTCGATACAGTGCGCCAGCAGGTCGCCCGTCACGCCGCTGCCGGCCGCTTCGGCATCCAAACGCCAGGTCGCCGCGCCGCCTTGGGGCACGTCCGCGTTGATCGTCCAGTCTTGCAGAAAGTTTGCGCGGTAATGAAAGATTTTGCCCAAGCGACCTTGGTCGATCAGTTGCTTGGCCAACGTCACGGCGGGAACACGCCGATAGTTGTACCAGACCATGTTCCGAACGCCGGCATCTTCGACGGCCTTGCACATTTCTTCGCCTTCGGCCGTGTTCATTGCCAACGGCTTTTCGCACAGGATCATCTTGCCCGCTTTGGCGGCGGCGATGGAAATTTCCTTGTGCAAATTGTTCGGCGTGCAAACGTCGATCGCATCGATGTCGTCACGCTCGATCAGCTTTCGCCAATCGGTTTCCACCGATTCATATCCCCATTGCTGGGCAAACGCCTTCGCCTTTTCCTCGTTGCGTGCACAAACGGCTTTCAGGACCGGCTTGTACTGCAAATCAAAAAAATGATTCGCCTGGCAATAACCGTTGGTGTGGGTTCGGCCCATGAAGCCGTAGCCGATCATGCCGATGTTCAAGGTTTTCATTGGTGCAGGTGCGTTCGCTGAGCGGGGAGAAATGGGTGGGAGCTTCTGGGCAAGGTTTTACCATGCACCGATCGGTCGTTGGTGCCGACCGGTGATGATCGAAGGCGGGACGAAACGGATCGATCGATCCGATATCCGTCGGCATGGACGTCGGAGACCTATTCGTTCCAGCCGTGAGCGTCTTGAACGCTAATCATCGCGGCCAAGATGTGATTCCACGTGTCGGCACTGTGCATGACGTCATTGGGGAACATGCATCCGTCCCAACAGATGTGTCGACACGTCGTCAGCACATCACCGTGTTCGTCACGCAACCAGTATCCGGCGTCGTGAGCGATGTCCAATTTGCCGTTGGGGTCATCGGGCAAACAGTGACGTCCGGTCTTGTCATGGCTGCCCGTCCCGTGGACCGACGCGTCGTTCTGGGCGACATGAAAGTCGATGGTCCATGGACGCAAGATGTGGGTCAGTTCCCTGAACGCATGATCCAAACGATCTTTGTCGTTCCAGTCAAAGTCTTGCGGCAGGATGGCGTCTTCCGGTGCGTTGTAGCCCAACAGGTACAACAACGTGTGTGCCATGTCGGCTTGGAAACCGAACCGTTCGGGGTGACCGACACGTTCCAAAAGGTCGGCCATCTTTCGCCAGCTGTGCATGCCGCCCCAACAGATTTCGCCTTCGGCGGCCAAACGTTGGTCGTATTCCTCGGCGATGTCCGCGGCCGCTTTGAACGTGTCGGCGATGCGCGACTGGTTGGCGTGCGGATCTTTGATCCAATCGGCCACGGGCATGGCCGAATCCAAACGCACCACGCCGTAGGGTCGAATTCCGATCTCGGTCAAACGTTTGGCAACGCTACAGCCTTTGCGGACTTGCGTCAGAAAGGCTTCGATGTCGTCCTTGGTACCACCGGCAGGGCCACCGCCGGTCGGTTCCCAAACCGGTGCGACGACGCTGCCGATCACCAGGCCGCGTTCTTTGACGCGGCGGGCGACGTCTTCCAACTGTTCGTCAGTGGAATCGATCGAGATGTGTGGATCGTACAAAAAGATGTCGACGCCATCGAATTTACGTCCATCGACTTGGGCGGCCGCGGTCAGATCCAGCATTTCGTCCAGTTCGATCACCGGGTTGGCGTCATCGTCGCCTTTGCCCACGACCCCCGGCCATGCCGCGTTGTGCAGTTTGGGAAATTGATTGGGATGATCAGTCATCGTTGTGCTCGCTTTCTATCGATTCGCGTTTCAGCTGCCGGCGGAGGGAAGGTTTTCGTGGGTGTCGGGACCAAAGTATCGCAGACCGACCAACGGTTCGCTGCCGGTGTTTTCGATTTCCACCCCGGCGGTCGCCGCGGTGTGAGAGATGAAGACTTCGTCGGTCGTGTGTTCACCGAAGCGAATCATCGCGGGGGTCTGCAGATCCAATTTGCCCATCCGTCCGCGTCCTTGGACGGTGATCCAACTGCTTGCACCGGGGTCTTGCAGTTTGCACTTCGCACCCGGCTGGATGGTCAATTCTTTTGCGCTGAACAATTGACGTCCGTCGACAGTGCCATAGACGATCCACAGATCTTCGTATCCATCGCCGCTGCGTGATTCGTCGCGGACGGGTTCTAAGAAGTTGCTTTGCTTGAAATGGGTGTCGACGTTCTTGTCCCAATCCAACTGACCGACGATGAAATCCAAGTCGCGATGTTTTTCCTCCGGCATGTCTTTGACCAACAATTCCCAGGGGACGTAGCGGCCTTCGACGATTGATTGGTACATGCCGAACACGTCGCTGCCCCACTGCGGTTCATAGGTGCACAGTGAACCCGGTGCATGCAAAACACCCGGCGGGATCAGCCAACCGGTACCACGTTGCAATCGATAAGCGCGGCTGAGATCCAAGATGCCATTATCACCGTCGTCCCAACGTTCCAAACAGCGACGGACGTCTTCGGGTTGGGTGCCGGGTTCCAACCCCATGAACGTGTACGCGAAGTTGTTGTCGACGTTGTTCAATTGGGGCGGAAAGTAATAGCTTTCGGGTTTGCCTTCTTGGCCCACCAATTTGGCGTCTTCGAAGCTTTGGTGCATGTGGTGCGGGATCGGCCCCATGTTGTCGAAGAACTTCGAATACACGGGCCAACGGTCATACTCCGCAAACATGTCTTTGCCGATCAGTTGATCGCCTTGTTCGGCGACGGCATCCCGCAGCAAGAATTGTTGGCCTTCGAACAGGCACATGCTGAGCCCTTCGTGCCAGACGCGACCATCGTTTGCCGCTTCGGTCGTGCTGCCGAACCATCGTTCATCGATCCCACCGCGTTGGGCGCCGAAGCGATAGTAGTCGTTGGGGTGCAGTCTGATCCGTCGTCCGGGATGCAGGAACGAACGTGGCACCCAGGTCGGGGTCAGCCGCAGCAATCCATCGCCGGCGTCCATGGCACGGTCCAAGATGGCGGCCACGTTGTCGCTTGAAATCAAACCTTCGTCTAACTTGATCTGGCTCATGGTTCCGGTCTGGTATTGAATGTCGGTTGCCGATCGCTTTGGGCAGGATCCAAGGGGGCGCCATGCAGGGTTCGCGTTCGGCGGAAGGGGCGTTTGGCGCAACCCGAAACGACCGTTTTATTCACTGCCTGTTCTGGGTACAAGAACGCACACCGGTGCAGCACATTCCCGAAAGACCAAGATGACAACAGAATCCCAGCCATTGCGTTCGCTAGAAAACCGATCGGATTCCATCCGATGGGACCCGGATTCGCCGCTGTCGATGACGGTCAACACGCGTCAGGGCGACATCGTGACACGCCTGGGTCGGTTCGTCGGTGGCCGCAGCGACGGGGTTGAAATCGTTGAAATCGACACCGGTGCGGCAATTGTGCGCGTCTTGCCCAGTCGCGGAATGGGCATTTGGGAAATCGAAGTCGGTGGGACTCGTTTCGGTTGGCGATCCCCGGTCGAAGGCCCGGTTCATCCCGAACACGTTCCCGTGTTCGATCCCAGCGGATTGGGTTGGCTGGAAGGTTTCGACGAACTGGTCGCGCGTTGTGGGTTGGAAAGCAACGGCGCACCCCAACACAACGATGCGGGTCATTTGGTTTATCCGCTGCACGGCCGGATCGCCAACTTGCCAGCCGATTCATTGTCGATCGAGTTTGACGAAGCGTCCGGACGTCTGGACCTGATCGGCGAAATGTTGGAAAGCCGTCTGTTCTTCAAGCGATTTCGCTTGCGAACCCGCATTCGCATGCACGCCGGATCGACACGAGTGGATCTGTTGGATGACGTGACCAACGAACTGGACAAAGCCGCCACCGCACAGATGCTTTATCACATCAATGTCGGACCACCCGTGTTGGGCGAAGGCGCGACGCTGGATGCTCCGATCGTCGAATTGGCCGGCAAAGATGATCTATCAGCTGGCGAGATCGAGCATTGGAACCAATTCGGTCCACCCACGGCCGGTTACGGCGAACGGGTGTATTTCAGCCAGCTGCAAGCCGACGACAACGGGCACACCACCGCGATGCTGTGTTCGGCCGATCGCGACAAAGCGCTTGCCGTTGACTTTGCGACCAAGACCCTGCCGTACTTCGTGACCTGGAAAAACACGGCGTCGGAAAACGATGGTTACGTGACCGGTTTGGAACCAGCAACCAACCTGCCCAACACCCGCGAGTTCGAAACCGGACACGGTCGCGTCGTCACGTTGGAACCGGGTGAATGCGTCTCGTTCCGTCTTTCGCTGATCCCAATGACCGATGCCGCAAAGATCGAAAAGGTCAGCGACGCGATCGAACGCTTGCGCGAAGGCATCGACACCACGGTGCACCAAGAACCAAAACCGGGCTGGTCCGCCTGATTTCAATCAATCAGCGAGAGCACGGACGCCTGGGGGCGGTCCATCTGGCTGATGGTTTTGATCGTTGCCATTCGCTTTGCGAAAGTTGAATGTTGCGACGATGCTTTCAACGAGCGGAAGGCAACGATGAGAGAACATCGAGCCGCTAGCGGACTTCGACGCCTTCGATTTCAAACACGGCCAAGTGGCTGGCGCCGTCGGGTCCGCGGCCGCCGGGATAGCGATAGGATTTGGCGTCGATCTTGAATTTACCCCGCACGGTCACCGGGCGAGTGACAAAGTCGGTGGTGTTGCCATCGGTCATCTTGACCATGACACAATCAAAAAGTGCCGCGCCCGGTCCGAAGCAACATTCTTGGTTGTCACGCACCAAGACGAACTGATCGATGTTGGTCATCCGGAACAGCGTACTGGGCAAGATATAGCCGCGCAGTTCGACGGTTCGTCCGTTCAAAAATTTGACACGGTCGGTCAATTGTTTTTCGTCAAAGGTTTCACCCTTTTCGATGTCAAACTTCAAGTCGTCGAAGTTGATATCTCCTTTCGCCAGCCGCGCCTGACTGCTCTTGCGATCCTCCGCCAGCTCGCGCCCCTCATTGTCGACCTGGGCACCGCGAATGGCCGCGCGTGAGGGGCGGGATTGGTCCTCGGCGGTCACCGTAGCGGCGATCCAAGATCCGGCCGTCAGGGTCAAACAAGCGGCCAGCAAATTCCAACGACTGCCCGCAGCGTGGCGTGCCGGGGACGCGATCGAGGTCGGGACAATGTTCGGCTGCACAACAAAAACCTGGGATCGCGGTGTACGGATGACGAGGTTCAGCGGATTTGGTCGACCTTCATTCGATACAACACTTGGTTGTCAAAGTCGGCGATTTCACGCGGCGTTCGGTTCAATTGGAACTCGCCGGCCAGTTTCTGTTTCAGGAAACCGGCACGAACGGTCTGTCCGCCCTTCAGGGTCACTTCAATCATGTCGCTGCTGACCGGCTGTCCGCCGAAACAGCAAGTGCCCAAGTCGGGAACCAGGATGAATTGACGAAGCATGCCGCTGCCAGAGGACGGGTGGATGTAACCCTTCAAAAAAACCTTCTCCCCGTCAATCTCAAAAGCCTTATCGGCCGGCATGTCCGATTCGCTTTCGGGTTGCTGCAGCTCATAAAAATGGACTCGCGTGTAACCGTCGGGCACCTCGGTCATGTACCAATACGCGTGCAGCGATCCCACGCCTGCGAGCATCAATCCATTGACCGCCAAGCCGATCATCGCCAGCAATTTGCCGCTGTATTCATCGGGATAACGGCCGATCATCCGCAGCGCCAGCACTGATGCGGCCAGCCCCAGCGCCGCCATTCCCAGAACGGGCCACCACAAGATGCCGACCAGTGCCAAAAAGGCAAACACGATCGACATGATGGCCCAAGGACTGATCGCGCGATAGGGAAATTCAACCGAATCATCGGTCGCGGACAGTTGTCCAGCGTCAACAGACATGGCAGCAGTCATGATCGAAAATTGGAACCGTCACGATCGAACACAAAACAAACAACCGGATTTCGACCGCGATCTTTATGGCCGTTCCCACGACCGGCGTCGTGCGGACGCCAATGGGCGATTCAGCGGGCTCCGCCGGTCAAAAGCAGGTACTGGCCGATCACGATCGAACCCAGATTCACCGCCATTACGCCGGCGATGCGACAAAGGTTCGCCCATGGGTCGGCGGCTACCTCGGCCGTCTGGACCTTCAGCGTCGGCCGGTCGGTGGGTTCAAATCGCCAGGATGACGTGGCGGCAGGTTCCGCATTTTGGGATTCCGAATCCTGATCACCGGAATCCTCGGGCTGAGGCTTGGGAATCGAAAAGAACATGTTGGCCCGGCGAACCGCTTCGGGGTCGACCTTGGACAGTTCGTCCAGTGCTTCGCGGGCTTCGGGCTTAGGACAGGCTTTCAGGTAATTGACGACCGGGACACGGACGAAGCTGGTTTCCTCGTCGGCTTCCAAGAACAACTGCTTCATGCGATCGATTTGCGACCAATCTTCCCATCGTGCCAAGTCGGGAATGACCAAATCGGCCAAGTCCGGACGCCGCAGAATCAGGTGCAAAGATTCGATCAGCGCACTGCGGGCGATCACATCGCCTTCGGTCCCGTGGAATCGGATGGCCATGATCGCCGCATAGGTGTCGCCGTAGCCGCATTGCTTGTTGGCCAAGAATTTTTCGTTGATCAGCGGCAATCCTTTTTCGCCGGCCAGCGTCAGGTAACAGGCGATCAAGGCGTCCAGGCCGTTTCGGACGCTTTTTTGTTCGCTGCGCAGCATGCGTTCCAGCATCGGCAGGTCTTCTTCGCTGCCGCAGACGCCCAGCATGGTCAAGTACAAGCGTTTTCGATCCGCCGACAATTCCGGATCTTCGATCCACTGGATCAACTGGGCGTGGTCCATGTCGTCCTTGATTTCGCGGACCGCTTCATAGGGGGTGATCGCGAATTCGTCGTAGGCGTCGCGTGAAAGCATCGAATCTTCATCCTGCAAATAATCGATGAAGAACCGGAGCCGTGATGCGGCATCCTCGGCGTCCAATTCGCTGACGCGGACGACATATTTTTCGACGCGTTCGTTTACCGGCAGACTGGACCACTGCAGATCCGGTGGCTGGGCTCCCTGGACCAGGAACCGCCGGGACTTTTGAATCTCGCCAAAGTAAATCGCGGTGATCACATCGCCGACTTCCGCATGCTGGTCGCCCTTCAGGATCGTTTCGATTCGCATCCGGACACCGCCGGTTTCGGTGTCACGCGTCGTTTCGGTGTCGACCACGGTCGCGATGGCCACGACGTCCATGGCCTGCATTTCTTGGCGAAGCGTTTGCGATATCGCGTTGCAAAAAGGGCAGCCCAGTGCCACCGATGTCCCGCCCCAGGGGGTCAGGGTCGCGATACAGGCCAACAGCGAAGCGACGATGGCAAGCGGGGTTCGGCGGAACATGACAGCCTTTTTCGGTGAAACGTCATTCAAAAGCATGGGGACATCGCTGTAGCGGAATCCGGCGTCTCCGACGGGATCGCTGGCGTGCTGTGGTCCATCATACGTAGGGCGGCCCCGCGCTGAGAAGGCAAAAGCGTTCCCCGAATCGACTCAACCCGCCATGACGGACGTGCCGATAGAACGGGTGCGTCGGATTGCAGGGGATATCCCATTTGCCGGCTGCGCCATGTCGTTCGTAGGGGGAAATCACAGGATGATCCGTCAGATTTTCATTGCCGCCGCTTTAGCGGCCGCGGCTTTTGCCACCATTCAACCGGCCTCGGCCGAACCTCGTGCCTATGGTCAGGCTTGGGGTGGCGGCGCCAGACCGCATGACTGGAACCGCTTTTATCACTATCCGTACGTCTATTACCCGCAAAACTTTTACGGGCAAGACTACTACAAAAGCAGCGACAGCTTGTACCATCGTTATCCGTCTGAAATGCGGATCCCGGTGTACAACAAACGCTGGCACAACTTTTATCCCAGCAACCGCCGGTTCCACAGCGGACACCACTTCATCCTGGACACGTTCTAGGCCGACGGCAGCGGGTTGCGGCGTGTAAAACGCTGGTCCCGCAGCCAGACGAGGCGAACGGTCCGGCGGGGATGCATCCCATCGCAGGGAAAAGTCCGTACCTTTCGTCCGTCGATCCCGCTTTCGGGGGCTTAGCCGTTGCCAAACGTTACGCAACTGCGTTCGTTCGCCAAGCTGTTGACCCAGCACGGCTTGGCGATGTGGGTCCTGGATGAAGATGACCGGATCGCCCTGGCGACCGACGCCGTCGGCGATCGTTTGCGGTGTGACAGCGACGAATTGATCGGCGTGCGCGTGACATCCGTCGGCAACGACGATCCCCTGTCGCGCTGTGCGGCTCATCTGACACCGCCGCCGGGTCGTGGCGATACCGGGTTGTTGATCGTGCCGTGGTCCGGCCCCGAATGTCCGAACGCGGCACACGGTCTGGTCGAATGTGCGGCCTTTCTTTCTTGGCCGACCGAACCGGGGCGATCGCTGACGATTGGTTGGATCGGGCCGTCGGATCGTTTTCCACAGTACCCGTCCCAGACGCACCATCCGTCGTGGCAAGCGTCGATTGAACTGCAACGCCATCTGCGGATCTGGATGGATGAAGATCGGCGGATCCACGACCCGATCATCGCCGGCGACAGTGATGCGATTCGACGCATGCGACGCCAATTGGAAATCGCCGGACGCATTCGCGATGACACGCTAATCACCGCGCCGGCGGGTTTTCCAAGCGAACGCCTGGCGCAGCGATTGCATCAGCTTTCAACACCCGCCGGTTCCGATGACGCGAACCAACCGGCGATCGAACCGATGGAAACCATCGACGGCGGCCTGATGGATTTGGAGTTGTTGGAGGCGGTTGCGGCCCCGTTGATCAGTCACCTGACCGGAGAGGGCCGACCGATCGCCACCGTCGTGCTTCGAGGTTTGGAAGAAACACCGCCCGACGTGCAACAGCGGGTGGATCAATGGAAAGATTTGTTCGGGCAACGTTTGCGATTGATCGCGATTTTGGATCGAAGGCACAAGGCATCCGCCGACGTCATTGAGCCTTTGATGCAGCGTTTGTGTGGATTGGTGATCGACGTTCCCTCTTTGGCCGATCGACCCGACGACGTCCCGATGGTTGCAACAGCTTTGCTGGAAAGCCGACGAAGTGGCGGCAACATCATTGCCGAACGCTTCAACCGTGATGGTCAAGATGCATTGGTCCGCTATCCCTGGCCAGGCGACATCGGTGAACTGGACGATGCGGTGCGTTTTGCTGCGGGCATCGGTTCACAGACCGTGCTGACCCGCGAACACTTGCCATTGGCGGTGCGTTCCTATCGTCCACCTTCGGCCGAAGCCGATGCGATGGGTGACATCGACTTGGACGCGACCCTTCATCAAATCGAACGGCGGTTGATCGAAGAAGCGGTTGCGGCGGCCGACGGAAACCGCAGTGAAGCCGCCAGGCGTCTGGGAATCAGCCGTGCACGTTTGCTGCGTCGTTTGGAAAGTCAGTCGGACGGTGATACCGGTGCACCCAAAAGCGACGACGACCTTTCCACCCCGAGTGAATGATGCCTTCGCAACGTTCAACGGATGATTGGATGCGACCATGGCGTCGCCGACGACCGGATCGAATCGTCGTGGTGACCGACGAAGAATCATGGCTGCTGAATGTCCGCTTTGTCATCGATCGCATGACGTCCGTTCGGGACACATCCGCGTCAACATCGACGTCCGCAAATACGAGCCCCACCCAGCCGATCCGCGTCGACCGGTTGTCGGCACCGTTGATCCGTGGCAATGCACTGGGATCAAACGTCGCCGGGTCCCCGGGCGACGACTTTCGACGATGGCTGGATGACCTTGTCGTGGATCGTCCCGACCTTTTGATCTGGCACGACAGGATCGCCACGCCGCTGGCTGTTGCCGCGTTTCTGCGAGCGGCCCGTGACGTCGCGCGACGACAGTGGGTGGTGGGCGAAGGGTTGTCCGATCGCGACCGGTTGCTGATGCATAGCCAAGGCGCCGAAGGCACCGCGGCGACCGCGGCGGAACTGTGGCGAATGCGACATCGATTGACCGCGGGATTGGCGATCGTCGACGGATGCTTAGACTGACATTGTTCACGTCGGTGGTTTTGACGAACCACCGCTGGTCAATGTTTCGGCGGCGCGACGGATACTTGCGTATGCCCTTTCGACTGTCCCGGTCCCTTCTGCCACGGTCACAACCCCATGTCCGAAATCACGCTTCCGTCCGTCCAAGCCATCTTGGATCAAACGCTTGACCCCGAAACCGGTCGCGCGATGGGACCGTTGGGTCAGATCCAAGACGTTCAGGTGGACGACAACAAGATCAGCTACAGCCTGGGCATCACGTCGTGCATGTGGGCGATCGGTGACGAGGTGCGTGACGGCATCAACGACCGATTGACGGCCGCGTTTCCCGGCGCCGCAATCAATGCAACGATCGTTCCCCATGAACGTCCACCGGCGCGAATTGGTCAATTGGGTCTGCGTGTTAAGAAAGTCGTGTTGGTCGGCAGCGGCAAGGGCGGTGTGGGGAAAAGCACCGTCGCCGCATCTTTGGCGGTCATGCTGAACCAAATGGGCAGTCGTGTCGGGTTGATGGATGCGGATGTCTATGGCCCCAGCGTGCCTCACTTGCTGGGACTAAAAGGACGTCCGGAGGTCGACGCGGACAAAAAGATTCGACCGATCGAATTGCGGGACGGATTCCCCGTCATGTCGATGGGCTTCTTGGTGGAACCCGACCAAGCGGTGATCTGGCGTGGCCCGATGTTGCACGGCAGCATTCAACAGTTCTTGCGTGACACCCAATGGGGCGAACTGGATTACCTGATCATCGACATGCCACCGGGTACCGGTGATATCGCGCTGACGTTGTCACAGTCGGTCCCGATCAGCGGCGCGGTCGTCGTTTGCACGCCGCAAGAAGTCGCTTTGTTGGATGCGGTCAAAGCCATCAACATGTTTCGCAAGGTCAACATCCCGGTTGCCGGCATGGTCGAAAACATGAGCGGCTTTCTGTGCCCGGATAACGGCAAGACCTACGACATTTTCGGCCGTGGTGGTGCACGTGACAAAGCTGCTCAGATGGACGTGCCGTTCTTGGGCGGGTTGCCGATCGACATTCGCTTGCGTGAAGCCGGCGACGAAGGCCGTTTGCATGAAGTGATTGCCGATCAACCTGATGCGGCGGCACCGATCGAACAGGCGGCACGTGCGTTGGTGCGGCATTTGGCGTCCAAGGCAGCGTCCGAGGGCGTATCGACCAGCCTTCCGACCTTGTAGAAGACACCACGGGGACGATTCGCGGCGGCATTGGGGCCGCCGCTGGACTGCGTTTGCAGCGTCCAGGCACATTCGCAGCATCCAGACACGCGAGGCGCAAGAAAAAAGCCGCATCGGAAATGCCGACGCGGCGATGTGGATTCTGTCTTGCCGATCGAGCTGAAAACCAGCAAACGATCGAATCAAAAAGGCACTAGCGGCGCTTCTTGGCGGCCTTCTTCTTGGTCGCGCGCTTCTTAGCGGTCTTCTTCTTGGCTACCTTCTTCTTCGTTGCGCGCTTCTTAGCGGCCTTCTTCTTGGCTACCTTTTTCTTCGTTGCGCGTTTCTTGGCTACCTTCTTCTTGACGGCTGCCTTCTTCGTTGCACGTTTCTTAACGGCACGTTTCTTCGCTGCTTTCTTTTTGGCCACGTTCTTCCTCCGCGAGAAAGGAACTGCCAGTGAGTCATTGTGACTTGCAAAACGTACGTTTCAGAAGTCACCGGCCACGGCTCACTGAACATGAATCGTGGTTGATCCAACGCATCACGACATCCACGTCGTACCGATCCATCGACTCAACCGTAAAAAACTGCGCGTAACTGTACGCAGTTCAGCAGATTTCGCAACATCTTTTCAACAAAAAAGTGGTTGCGAAGAAAACTTTTTTTGCTACGCGAAGACGTTCAAACAGCGTGTTTGATGCCGCAACATGCTCTGTTTCAAGCATGGCGTTGGTCGATGAATTGACACGCGACATGCGATGTGTTTTGCACACGAATCAATGGTTCGTTTGCCACGCATGCGTCAACGTTGACCTTGATCGATCAACTTGTCGCGCATCGTCGCAACGTTTCATCAATCGAAGGTACCAACGGACGCATCGCCAAGTCGCGTCCACGCCGGACAACGCTAAAAACGACCGCCGTACTGCTGCAACATCTGGTAGTTGCCCATGGCCAGCGAAGCGAACAACAGCGTGATGAAAATCTCGCCGCTTTGCAGACCCCAAACTGCCATCAAAACGGCCACCACCAGACTTAACCACAGCGACTGTTCGATCTGACCGCCGGCCAATTGAATGATCGCACGCGCGACGCGTCCACCGTCCAACGGATAGACGGGCAAAAGGTTGAATAGAGCCCACAAAACACTGGGCAAAATGTAGAACAACGCGATCGAAAACATCCCCACCGTGGCCAGCGGTTGGCCCTCTTGAAGCCATTCGATTCGGTTGAAACCGGGGATGATTCCAAACGCCGCAACGCCATAGCCGGCCGCCTTTAAACCGACCGCCAAAACCATCGCCGACGCGATCTGCAGCAAAGGCCCTGATGCGGCGATGAACAGGTCCTGGGACGGCGAAAGTCGAGTCACCGGAGCGAATTCAAAACCGCCACCGGTGGCTGGGCCACTGCGTGGGATCGCTAAACCGCCGAAGTGATACAGAACGATCGATGACTCAATGCCCAGCGTCCGAAACGCCAACGCGTGCCCCAGTTCGTGGATGATGATCGAAACCAACAAACACACCGCCCACAACAACAACAGCGGAAACCGGCCCGGGCTGGAATCTTGGAACAACTGGTCGACCATGTCGGCCAAACCGTATCCAAACACGACCGCTCCGATCCAAAACGTCCACGCCACGCGGATCGGAAATCCGAACAGCTGGAATCGCAAGTCGTAGGGGGATTCGGCAGGTTGTTGCAGCAGCATTGTCGGTGTGATTCCCAAAGACGTCGGCGTCATCGCCGGCAGAAGACTTTTTCGCTGATTGTTGTAGTGCATCAGCGGATTCGTGGGGTCGCGCGTCCTCCGGCGCGACGGTCATCGCTGTTTCCGACCGTTAGCGATCGTTTCCACCGGTCGCGGCGTCCAAGAACGACCACAGGTCGGCGTATTCTTCGATTCGCTTGCTGACCGGCGTCCCCGCACCGTGACCGGCACGCGTTTCGATACGGATCAGTGTCGGATGGTCGCAACCCTGGGCCGCTTGCAGTGCCGCGGCAAACTTGAAACTGTGCCCCGGAACAACGCGATCATCACGATCAGCCGTCGTGATCAGCGTCGCCGGATAACAAACGCCGGGTTTCAAGTTGTGCAGGGGAGAATACGACAACAGGTTGTCGATCTGGTCTTCTTCATCACTGCTGCCGTACTCGGTCGCCCACGCCCATCCGATGGTGAATTTGTGGTACCTCAGCATGTCCATCACACCGACCGCCGGCAAACAAGCCGCGAACAGATCGGAACGTTGGGTCATGACCGCACCGACCAGCAACCCGCCGTTGCTGCCACCTCGGATCCCCAGCTTGGACGAGCGGGTGTAACCCTGATCGATCAAGTACTCGGCTGACGCGATGAAATCATCGAACACGTTCTGCTTCTTCAGTCGCATGCCGTCTTCGTGCCATTGGCGTCCATATTCCCCACCACCACGCAAGTTGGCCACGGCGTAAATGCCGCCCGCATCCAGCCACGCGGCGATGGCCGGCGAATAGGACGGCGTCAGTGAAATGTTGAAGCCGCCATAGCCGTACAACAACGTTTGGTTTTCACCATCAAGCTGACTGTTGCGATGCCGGGTGATGATCATCGGCACTCGGGTGCCATCGCGACTGGTCACAAAAACTTGTTCGGTCAGGTAGTCCTGCACCGCAAAATCGACATCGGGCGATCGCCAAAGTTCGGTTTGTCCGGTGGTCAGATCCAACCGATAGATTGAGCTGGGCGTCACGTAATTGGTGAAGCTGAAGAACGTTTCGGTCGCATCCTGTTGCCCCGACAGTCCGCCAACGCTGCCCACGCCGGGCAATTCCAGATCGTCCATGACCGTTCCATCGATGGCGTAACGTGCCACGCGCGATCGAGCGTCTTGCAGATAGTCCGCATAGAACGTTTCGCCGAACAGTTGGACGCCTTGAAGCACGTCACGCGGATGTTGGGCGATGACTTCACGCCACTGTTCGCGTTGCGGGTCGTTGGCATCAACGGCGATCAGACGTCGTCGTGGGGCCTGATCGTCGGTCAAGAAGTAAAGCGTATCGTCGACCGACGCGACGAATTCAAAATCCGCTTCGAAACCACCAATCAGCAATTCCAGATCGTCGCCTTCACCGCGAAGCGGGTCATCCCCGTTCAACCGACGAATGAAGATTTGGGTTTTCGGCTCGGTCCCTTTCCAGTTTTGCACGACCAGAAAACGTCCGTCGTCGGTGACCTCGGGCGAAAAGCCCCATTGCGGATGATCCGGGCGTGCATAGACCAGCTGGTCGTCTGCTTGGTCGGTGCCCAGTCGATGAAAAAACAGTTGTTGATTCTCGTTGGTGCCCGTCAGTTCTTCGCCATCGCCGGGTTCGTCGTAGCGGGCGTAAAAGAATCCGCTGGCATCGGGCAACCACGCAATGCCACTGAACTTGACCCACCGAACAACGTCGTCGGTGTCTTCGCCGGTGGCCACCGTGCGAACCTTAACCGTTCGCCAATCACTGCCGCCATCGGCCAATGTATACGCGACCAACCGGCCGTCTTTGCTGGGAACCCAAGACGACAGCGCCACGGTCCCATCATTTGAAAGTTGATTGGGATCGATCAGCACACGACGTGGCGAATCCGGTCCCCGGGCAACGTACAGAATGCTTTGATCCTGGAGGCCGTCGTTGTGGCTAAAGAAATACTGTTGCGGTTTTGCCGCATCAGATTCGCTGTTGTTGGCAACTGGATGGGGCAACCCGAAACGCTCGTAATTCCACAGACGTTCCAACGAATCACGAAACTTGGACCGGGACGGCAATTCGGAAAGGTAACTTTGGGTTAACTGGTTTTGCGCCTGGACCCACGCGGCGGTTTCATCACTTTCGACATCTTCGAGCCATCGGTAAGGATCGGCCACTTGGCGACCGTGATAATCATCGACGACGTCGACCGTTTTGGTTTCCGGGTATTCCAAGGTCATGTTGCTTTGTGCAGAAGCAGACGATTGTGGAAGATGTTTCGAAGCAGGCTGCGCGCTCAAAATGGCCGACGGGATCAAGGCCACGCCGACGATCCGCAGGAAAGTAAATTTCATGATGCGACTGTGCTTGAAGGAGAATGGTGCATGGGGCAAAGCGGCCGATGTTCCACCACGATAGACTATGTTTTGGCCGATCGGGGTGGGAATGGATAGACGTCGCCAAACACATCACAGTTCAAATGATCTCGTCATGGATTCCGGCGTCGACGGGTCGGTGCGGACGACGACATTGCCGAGGGTGCGGACGATCGAGCGATCTTTGACCCAGCGGGGTTCACGCTGGCTGCACCGCCAACCGATGGTGATATTGGCGGTACTGGCATGCGTGGGAATTCTGCTGGATCGGTTCGTCGGCATCCGTTGGGGCGTGATGAGCCTGTGGGTGATCGGATCGGCGGTCTGGACGCTTTGGGGTCCGGTGCGAGGGCGGACGTTTGCCGCGATGCTGGTGGTGGTCCCCTGTTTTGCGATGCGACACCACCTGGAAACGACGCGCTATGACGCGGCGGAATTACGACAACACATCGGTGATTTTTCGCGGCCCGCCATTGTTCAAGCCGTCGTGGACCGACCGCCCACGTTTCGTCGTCACCCGCTGGCCGACCAACGACGGCTTCGCAATCAACCGACGATGCAAACGCGATTCGAAGTGACCGTGTCGGCCATTCGCATCGGCAAAGCATTTCGAAGCACAAGGGGCCGCGCGATGGTCACCGTCGACCAGCCGTTGTCCGATTTGCGGTGCGGCGATGCGGTCACACTGCTGGGTGAATTGAGCCGTTTTCAGCCGGCAAGCAATCCTGGACAGCCCGACTTGCAACGCGTTTATCGGCAACGACGACTGCATGGTCGAATTCACGTGGATGACGCTGCCGGTGTCATCACATCCGCGGCCGATGACAAACCGGCTTGGTGGGCGGCGTCCAGGAATTGGATCGGACGCTTTGCAGGCGAACTATCGCGATTGGGTCGTCAATCACTTTTGCGTCACACTGACGCCAGCAGCGGTCCGCTGGCGATGGCGCTGATCTTGGGACAACGCGACAATGTGGATCCACTGACTCGTGATCAGTTGCTGGTGACCGGTACCGTGCATTTGTTGTCGGTCAGCGGTTTGCACCTGGCGATTGTCGTGGTGATGGCCGGATGGTTGGCGACGTTCGTCGGCGCCCGCGTCCGTGGTCGCGTTGTGCTGATTCTGTTGACGTGTCTGGTCTACACCGCGGTGACCGGTGGTCGGCCGCCGGTGGTTCGGGCATCGATCTTGGTGGCGGTTTACGCCCTGTCACTGTGGGTCCAGCGACCCGCCGTATCGATCAATTCATTGGGGTTGGCCGCCCTATTGTTGTTGTTGTGGAATCCCACGTTGATCGAAAGCATCGGCGTTCAACTTTCGTTCATTGCGGTTTCCACATTGATCATCTGCGGGTCCACCGATCCGTTGCAAAGCGAAGCGGTTCGCCAAGAACTATCGCGAGAAGAACAGCTGGATCGATTGATCGAAAAATCCAGCCCGCCGATCGCCTATCACGCGAGACGAATTTGGACAGGCCTTCGCAACGCATTTGCCTACAGTGCCGCGGTGACCTTGGTCAGCGCGCCATTGGTGTGGCACCAGTTTCATGTCATTTCACCCATCAGCGTCTTGGCCAATGTGTTGTTGGGTCCGTGGATGTTCATTGCCCTTGCATCGGGTCTGGTCACGATTGCGTTGGAACAGTTGTGGATGCCTCTGGGTCTTCCGAGCGGATGGATTTGTCACCAAACCATTTTGGTCATGCGTTGGATCGTCCAGCGGGCGGCGGAAATACCCGGTGGCCATTTCTGGTTGCCTTCGCCGCCGACCTGGTGCGTCGTTGGGTTCTACGTCGCCTTGATCGTGGCCTTACTGTCACGCGGCATCGGTCGATCGACCAATCCGATTCAACCGACCCCCGCAAATCCACTGCGGCGGCGTAGTCTCGTGGTGGCACTATCGGCATGGGGATTATGGGTTGTGATGGCATGGTGGTTGTCCACGACGCCGGTTCCCATGAATAACGCCACGACGGAATCGATCTTTGTCGACGTGGGCCATGGAACGGCGGTGGTGATGCGTTTCGACCAAGATGACGTCTGGTTGTATGACTGTGGGCACTTGGGAAACGACCTTGGCGAAAGCCATGACATCGATGGCGTGTTGTGGTCACTGGGCACCACACACCTGTCGGGCATCGTGTTATCGCACGCGGACTCGGATCACTTCAACGCGTTACCGTCGCTGTTGAATCGGTTCGACGTGGATCAAATCATCACTCCGCCCGGCATGATGGACGAACCGGACGAACCCGCGCTGCTTCCGATCCGCGCCGCCATCCGGCGGCACCGTGTTCCGGTGAAAACTTGGTCGGTGGGTGATCATCACCAACGCGATCGTGCCGATCTGGTCACGTTGCATCCGCCGAAAACACGTCTGGCCGGGTCGGACAACGCGAACAGTTTGGTGTTGCAGATCAATGCCGGATCGACGTGGATGATGTTGCCCGGTGATTTGGAACCTCCGGGAACGATGACTTTGGTCAACGGCCCACGCCCGTCGCCCGGAGGCGTGATGATGGCCCCCCACCACGGCAGCCTGGCAGCCGATTCAGACATGGTGCTTCGCTGGGCCAGACCTTCGAAGGTCGTCGTCAGTGGTGGCCGACGCGCATTGCATCCGGACGTGGAAAACGCGATGCAATTGACCGGTTCGGATGTGGCGATCACCCGCCGCGACGCCGCCGTCCGCGTCCGTTTATTTTCCCAGGGGCCCGACCAGATTCAGATTCGGCGTTGGAACCAGAACCCGTGGTGATCACGAACGATCAATGCCCGCGAATCGTTCTGTGAATCGTCTGCCGCGAACGTTCGGGGGCCAAGCGAATGTTTCCGGAAAGGATCCAATCGGGACGTATCGAATCGGGACGGGCCACCCTAGTGAGGCAGGCGAATCGAAGTGGATCGATTAGACTTGGCGGTAACACCCCTCGGCATCCCCAAGTTGCTGCTCAGTTTCCATGTTGGACTTTCTCAGCGAGATTTCCGTGATTTGCTTTGCCAGCTGTTATCTGCTGGCTTTGCTGCTGGAATTATCGCGTTTGATCGGTCGGTATCCCGGTCGCGGCATTGCCGTTTTGGCGGTGACCGTCATCGGGCTGTTGACCCAGCTGGCATATCTGACGCTGCGGGCAACCGGATCGGACGGCGGCGATGAATTGTCACGCTTGGCGACTTGGATGGACTGGTCGTTGCTGACCTCGTTCGGATTGGCGGTCTGTTTTCTTGTGATGTATCTGCGTCGTCCCGATACGGTGATCAGCTTTTTCTTCTTG
Organism: Crateriforma conspicua; assembly: GCF_007752935.1. Lineage (NCBI taxonomy): Bacteria > Pseudomonadati > Planctomycetota > Planctomycetia > Pirellulales > Pirellulaceae > Crateriforma > Crateriforma conspicua. The sequence goes on from NZ_CP036319.1 coordinate 7,177,031, forward strand.
CCGGCAATTTTGTTGTTGATCGGGTTGGCGGCAATGCTGCGAAACCAGCCTCCGTTCACCCGCAGCGAAGCGTTTGAAATCTGGCGGACGGTCCATGCGATCGGGATGGCTGCCGGATCGGCGGCGGTGACCGTTGGGTTTCTGAGCGGTTTGATGTACCTGTTCCAGTCACGACGCTTGAAACAGAAGCGTGCCGGTTCGACGATCCGCTTGCCTGATTTGGAAACGCTTCAGCGTCTGAGTCGCGGTTGTTTGCTGACCAGTTTGCTGTCCGTCGGCGTGGGCGTGCTTGCCGGCGTTGTGATGAACCTGAATCGATGGGGCCAAGTCGGCTGGACCGACGGCGGCGTTCTGTTCAGCGGTGCGTTGTTTCTGTGGCTGTTGATCGCCAGCATCGTGGAAATGTTGTATGCCCCGGCACGACGCGGCCATAAGGTGGCCTATCTAACGTTGGCCAGTTTCGGCTTTTTGGTTTTGGCGATGTTCGGCGTGTTGGGATCACCCCACGGCGAACCGGCGTCCAAACCCGGGCCGCCCGCTGTGGGAATCCACACGACGATGCCAAGCGGTTCGATCGTCTTGGGCGAAATCCTGGATCAGCCGGAGGTCTTCCTGCGGTGACAAAATCCGACACACCAAAATCCGCCCCGACATCTGCGAATTCGACATCTGCGAATTCGACAACGGACGTACCAGTCGCACAGCAGGCCAATGGTTCGGCCGGGGCACTGCAAATGATCGGCTGCAGCCACCACGATGCATCGGTGGAATTTCGTGAAAAGGTCAGCGTACCCGCCGACCAAATCGATGCGTTTTTGGGTGCGTTTCGGAATCGATTCCCCAGGGGTGAATTGGTACTGCTAAGCACCTGTAATCGTGTGGAGCTGTATGCCGCATCCCCCGACCCGTCGACGTTGGACCGACGAGCCTTCGCCGATTTTGTCGCCAACCAACAGCGTTTGAATTCCGACGATGTGCTGCATCAGATGATTCATCGCAGTGGTCCCGAAGCGGTCGAGCACCTGTTCACGGTCGCGGCCAGCCTGGACAGTATGGTGCTGGGCGAAGCGCAAATTTTGTCCCAGGTGAAGCAGGCTTATCAACAAGCCAACGTGTTCGGTTCAACCGGACCGCTGACACATGCCGTCTTTCAAGCCGCCAATCGCGCGGCCAAACGTGTCCAGCAAGAAACCACGATCCACCGACGACGTGTCAGCGTGCCCAGTGTCGCGGTGGGTGAGGTTGTTCCCGAGGTCTTTGATTCTCTGGCCGACAAGCGTGTGGTGCTGTGCGGTGCCGGCGAGATGGCGGGGGAAACGTTGCGTTATCTCAAAGACGCCGGTGCCCGTGACATTTGCGTGCTGAACCGCAGCCGTCCACGTGCGATCGAATTGGCAGATCAATTTCAATGCGAAAGTGACGACTGGGAACAGTTGAATCAACGTTTGGTCGGCGCCGATTTGTTGATCGGCACCACATCGGCCGCTGAACCGATCGTCAGTGCGGCGACCTTTGCCCAGATCCATCCGCGGCGCCGAGGCAAAGTCTTATTGATTTTGGACCTGGCGGTGCCCCGCGATTTCGATCCGGGGATCGACGATTACTCCGGGGTGTATCTGTATCAGATCGATGACTTGGAAGCGGCCTGCACGCGAAACCGACGTGAACGCGAAAAGGAATGGCCCAAAGCAAAGAAGATCATCGCGGAAGAAACCGAACGTTTCTTTCACGACTTGAACCATCGTGCGACCGGTCCGGTGATCCGGCGGTTACGAAATCAAGCGTTGGAGATTAAAGACGATGAATTGGTACGTCTGAACAACAAGCTTCGGGAAATGGGAATCGAAGAAGCTGCGATCAAGGAGATCGACAAGTCCTTTGATCGTGTGGTCAACAAACTGTTGCACCCGCCCCTGGCATCGCTTCGGGACGATGCCGCCGAAGGCCACAGTCGCGGGTTGTTAGAAGCGCTGCGGCACCTGTTCAATCTTGGCGACGATTGACGCGGCGACGCGCCGTTGATTCGGCTGCGTGTCGCGGTCGTTCATGCCGGAGCGACGGTACTTATTCGGACCAGTCCTCATCATCTTCTGCGGACTCATCTTCGTCATCCTCCCAGTCGTCTGATTCGTCTTCCTCGTCCCAGTCTTCGTCGTCATCGTCGCCGACTTCTTCCCAGTCGTCGTCTAGATCATCTTCTTCGTCGTCGTCATCGGATGAATCTTCATCCTCGTCGTCATCGTCGTCTTCTTCATCCGCCCAATCATCGCTGAAATCATCGTCGTCGATTTCTTCATCGTCGTCGTCGTCGAAACCACCTTCGTACAACTCGTCTTCTTCATCTTCGATGACGGCGACGGGTGAAGCGGTGACGTCGGCCACATCATCATGGGCGAACGAATCGGAATCGGCCGCAGCTTGATCCGGCTGGCTGGTGGTGAATTCGATTGGGGATGCCATGGCGGTACTCACGACTGATTCCTTCGTTGATGTCGATGATTCGTCGAAGTTTGATTCGTGCGAAGGGGATTCGTTCGGTGTTGGATCGTTGGGATCCGAGGGCGGATCGTCGCGAACGGCCTGCCACTGAATTTTTGGCAAGTCGTCGGCGCCTGTCAGGCCAAAGAGTTGTAAAAAACGTTTGGTGGTTCCGTAAAGATAGGGGCGGCCGAGCTGTTCGCTACGTCCGGCGATCCGTATCAAATCGCGTTCCATCAGTTGTCGTAGGATTTCGCCACACGCGACGCCTCGCACTGCTTCGGCATCGGCACGCGAAACCGGTTGGCGATACGCGACGACCGCCAAGGTTTCCATCATCGGGGATGATAACCGGATCGGCCCTGGCACGTGGCTAAGCCGTCGCAACCAAGGTGCCAATGCCGCACGGGTCACCATCCGGTAACCGCCGGCCAGTTTTTCGATCCTCATCGCACGATGATGTGTGCTGTAAATCTCGTTCAATTCACGAATTCGTGTCCTGGCCTCGGTTCCATCGGCCAATTGGGCCAGCTGGGCCAGTTTTCTTGTCGAAAGCGGGCTCTTGGCCAGCAACAAAACGGCTTCACATCGCATCCGACGCTGCTGCGGGTCTTCGTCATCGGCGTCGTCCGCGGCTGCGGTGGTGTGCCCCATGCCCATGGCGGCGGCCGATTCGCCGCGGTGATACACGTCATAGGGTCGACGCAGTGGCCGTGATCCCCAACCATGATGGATGCCCCACGGATTGCCGCCGGGTCGATTTGTCCCAACCGTCTCGGAAAACGGTGGCACCGCAGCGGTGCGAATCGTGGGTGGGAAGCGGCGTTTCATCCCTGCAACTTATGAAAAATGAGCACGGTAAGCCACACGAGCGAAACGCCGAGCGGAAGCGAACGCCCGACCAATCGCCGTCCACGGCGTCGTTGGTCGGCGGCCCGTACCCGAGGCTGGATCATTGCTTTGACGATCATTCTGACGGCGGCCGGCCTGTTTTTCGGAATCCGGTTGCTGGGGTACGTCGAAGGCGAAGAACTTTCACCCGACACCTTTCGTCAGCGCAGCTTTCAGTTTTATGAAATTCCGTTCCTGCAATGGCAGATCACGCCGATCCGTCGCAAGGTGCGTTCGGACGCATTGGCGTCGTACCTGCGACAAAACGGATTGATCCAGGTGTCACCCGCATCGCAACCACCCGTCGATGGCGTTCAAGACGTTTCCGCTTGGCATTTGATCCGGTTGAATCGTTTCGTCCGTGGTTCCTCCAGCGCCGATGCCGCCTTGCTGGTCGATCAAATGGATCTTGATCGGAACGGGAAACCCTACTGGAAGACTTGGTCGACCGATCACCCCGAAGCCGCCAAGCAACTATGGCCCGAAATTCAACGGTTGGCCCGCCGGGAGCTGTATATCCTGATGCCCGGGGTTTTCGAGATCGCTCAGCGTCATACGGACACGGCATCAGCACAGGGCGATGCTTTGAATCAAAAGATTCGACGCTATGTCGCGGATCAGTACGATGGTCTGATTCAAGACGCCAAAGCGGCGAACAACCCGGCACTGGCCGATGAATTGTTACAGGAAGCATTAGCAGATGATCCCGAATTCCGTCTGCGATCCGTAGTAAACCCGTGACCACCGATCAATGTGTTTGGCACCTCCGCGGCCAAAGTGATGCGACGTGATTTATCTGGATAACAATGCAACGACGGTGACCGATCCGGACGCCGCCAAAGTGGTTCATGACGTTTTGATGCAGGGGCCGGCCAACGCATCAAGCCAACACTCTGCGGGCCAGCGTGCCCGCGGCGTGTTGGACGATGCGATCGAACACGTCGGTCGCCTGCTGGGCAGTGATCTGACCCGACCCGGCGGTCCCCGATTGGTGGTCACCAGTGGCGGCACCGAATCGAACAATACCGCGCTGCGGGGCATCGGTGATGCGGATCGACCGCTGGTGGTCAGCTGTATCGAACACCCCAGCGTTTTGTCGGCGGCCCAAAAGATGCAAAAGGCCGGTCGAATCGTCCGGTACTTGCCCGTCGATTCCGATGGCGTCGTCCGTACCGATCGGCTGGCGGACCTGATCGGTGAGGGCGAGGACTTGGCGGGTCTGGTCAGCGTGATGTCGGCGAATAACGAAACCGGGGTTCAGCAGCCGATCGATGAAGTCGCGAAGATTTGTCGTTGGAAGAACGTCCCGCTGCACGTCGATGCGACCCAATCGATTGGCAAAGTCCCCTTCACCGTCCATTCCAGCGGTGCAGCGGCCGTCACCCTTTCGGCCCACAAATTTCACGGGCCTCCGGGAATCGGCGGCTTGTGGCTGGACGCGGGCGTCCGCGTCGATGCATTGATGCAGGGCGGCGAACAACAATTGGCCAGCCGACCGGGAACCGAGCCGGTCGCCCTGGTGGCCGGGATGGCCAAAGCACTGGAAAACAGTTTGGCATCGCTGGACAAGATGTCCGGCAACGTAGCGGCGATCCGCGACCGTTTGGAATCGGAAATTTGCCGTCGTACCGGTGCGACGGTCATCGGCGGCGATTCCCCCCGGCTGCCCACCACGACGTGCATCGCCTTTCCGGGCGTTGATCGCCAATCACTGTTGATGGCGCTGGACATGATGGGGGTCGCGTGCAGTTCGGGGTCCGCGTGCAGCAGCGGCAGCAGCCAACCCAGTTACGTGCTGATGGCCATGGGATTGGACCGATCGCTGGTGGATTCCGCGTTGCGTTTCGGGGTGTCCAGGTTTTCCACAGAAAAAGATGCGGTTCTTGCCGCCGAACTTATCTCTAGTGCCTATCAGCGTTTACGCAGCATTTAGGGTGTGGAAAACTTTGATTTTTGGGCTCGATTTTCTCGACCTTTGCACATAGAACACTGCAGTCAAGACGGTGACTTTCGCCTCTTTCGGTCTTTCCCGCT